>NZ_DAIPZB010000012.1:0-103322 GCF_036782435.1 Pinisolibacter sp.
TGGCAATCTCCTCAGGCGAAACGCTCATCCGTGATTTTCAAAACGGACTCTTAGCGGTGTTGGCGACAGTCGCCATGACCGCCCCCGCCGAAGCGCAGGCCGACAAGCGGGTGCTGCCCTTCGCCACCACCACGTTCCCGCCACCGGGGTTCGTTCCGTCGAGCCCGGCCGCGGCGAGCGTGGCCTCCCCCTACCGTCTCGGCTTCTACAAGACGGCGCGACGGATCGGTTGCGACCACGTGAGCTACAGGATCCGGGTCCAGGTGGACATGGATCCGGGTCTTCTCGCCGACGGCACCTTCGCGGGAAGCCTGGCGTCCACGCGATTCGATTTCCGTGACGCGCTTCCCGCCGGCCTGACCGCCACGCGCGTCGACATCGCCGGTGATGTTCTCGCCGCATCGTCCGGGATCCCGCTCCAGGTCGCTGCGAGCGGTCCCGTGACGATCCCCGATATCCGCTTCGATCCGGCGGCGTTCGCGCCCGGCAGGTCGTCGCTCTCCTTCGAGATCGACATCGATGCCCGGATCGATCGCACCGCCTTCGGGTCTCCGGCGGCGATCGAAAATCAGGCGGTGCTCGAGATCGCGACCGCCACCGGTCCCTACGCGACCATCGGCTCCCACGATCCGGCCTACCCGGAGGACGCCGACGAGTTCAACGGGATCCCGACGGCGCTCGTGGTCGACATGGCCGGATGCGACACCTCCGCTTCTTCGCAGGGCACGGCGTCGAGCACCACCCAGTTCGGTCTCGCCCGACCGAACGCGCAGCCGCCCCTCGGCGGCGAAGCGTGTTTCAAGCTGGTTCAGGGCGAGCTCCTGTGCTCGCCGACCGGCAACGGCACCCGGGTCTACCGCATGCCCTTCGGCCCGGAGATGAGCGGCAGGACCGTCGAGTTCATGCCGGGCACGCCGGGCGTCTTCGTCGATCCGCCGATGGCCGTGGTGCCGAACGGCGGTGGCGTTCTCGAATGGACCATCCACGGCGCCCGGCCGGGCATGACGCTCCTCTTCTCCACCGTCGGCCACGAGGTGACCACCGGACCGGCGGAAGGCTGGGGCATCTGCTGCAGGCAACTCGTCGAGATCGTCGTTCCCGTCGAAGATTGCCCGCGGCCCGAACGGCCGAGGCTCGTGGTGCAGAAGCAGGCTCTGCCCGGCCGCTGCGATCCCGGCGCCGCGCAGTGCACCTTCCGCATCACGCTCACCAATCGTGGCACCGCGCCTCATGTCGGCGAGTTGAGCTTCACCGACACCATCATGGGCGGTCAGGCTCGGATCGCGGTTGCGCCCGCGGCCCCGTGGCAGTGCTCCGCCACGGCCACGCCGACCGTCTGTCGCCATCCGGCCACCACGCTGGCGCCGGGGCAGTCGATCTCGGTCGACCTGACGCTCGACGATCTCTCGACGCGCCGGTGGAACCAGGCGCTCAACTGCGCGCGGATCGACGGCCAGATTCCTCGGAATGCACGCCGCCGGTCGGACGTCGCCTGTGCTTTCGGCTCCACGCCGCCGCCGAAGAAGACGGTGAACGAGCCGCCACGGTTGAAGCTCGAGAAGAAGACGCTCTCTCCGGTCTGCTCGGCCAGCGGAGTGTGTCGGTTCGCCATCGAGGTCACGAACATCGGCGGCACGCCCCATCGCGGTCCGGTCTCTCTGGACGACCAACTGGCGTACAAGAATCCGAAGAAGATCCGGATCAGCCCCGCCGATCGGTGGAACTGCCAGATTCCGCAGGCGGGACGCCTTTCGTGCCGCACCAGGAGCGATGCGGTGCTGCCGCCGAGGGCGGTGATGACCCTGCTCGTGGAAGTCACCGTCGACCCGGCGCTGGCCGCGTCGGCGAACGGAGGGATGGCCGACGTCACCAACTGCGCGGCGCTCCGCGACTCCGCGGGCGGTGCCGGACCGCAGTCCTGTGCCACGGCGAAGATCCGGATTCCGAAGATCGAAAAGCCCCCGATCGACGTTCCGCCGGCGCCCGTCCCGCCGCCACCGGTGATTCCGCGCGGGGCGGTCGGTCTGCCGCCGCCGGTACCGACCCAGGAGCTGCCACGCAACCTCCCGCCGCCGGTGCCCTCCCAGGAACTGCCGCGCAACCTGCCGCCGCCGGTCGCTCCGCCGTCGTCCGCCCGACAGGCTCCGGTCTGCGTGATCCCGGGACAGGTCCTCAATGCGGCGGGGCGCTGCGTCTGTGAGGCCGGAACGACCTACGACCCGCGCACCCGCAGCTGCACCGGTGGACGCACGCCGCCCGCCCCGGCGTACGCCCCGGCGGCACCGACCTACAGGCCTGCAGCACCGGCCTATACGCCGCCCGCGCCGGCCTATCGGTCGAACGCTCCCACCCAGCGCTACGTGCCGGCGAGGCCGTCGCGGACCGAGCCGGTCCGGCCGAGCAAGCGGCAGTCGGAGAAGCAGCAACGTCCTCCGCGCGAGGTCAAGCCCGCCCGTCCGGCCCGCGAACAGCAGCGCAGGCCCGACAATCGCCGGCCGCAGCAGGAACGCCCGCGTCGTGATCCGGACGCCGGGCGGAAGGTCCTGGAGGGCATTCTGAACGGTCTGGGGAACAATCGCGGAGAGGGGCCCCGGCGGAGGCCGGAGCCGCTGGATTGATCGGATCGATCCGCGGTCGTCCCGTCGATCGTCTCGGGCCGGTGGCGCCGTCGTGGGCGCCGCCGGCCAACTCGTTCCTCGACGAGGACGGCACCGACGAACTCTACGGCGGCACCGGCGGCGACCACCCGTGGGGTGAAGCGGGCGCCGACGAGTTCGACTTCGCCGGAACGGCGGGCAACGACAGGATCGGCGATTTCACCGACGGTGAGGGCGAGATCATGCTCAGCGGCTCACGGGATCACGTTCGCGTCACGGCCACCGTCGCCGGCAGCCCGCTGCTGGTCGATGTGGATGCCGCCGAGATCACCGCCGCCGACTTCCTCTTCGTCCGAGGTCGGCGGACCCGATCTCCTCCTGCCGGACCGGACCGATGCGGTCGGTCACGCTGCACCGAATTCATACGACGAACCAACGGCTTCTCGTCGTCGTCGGGCGGTCGAACCGGGATCGGGGTCGCAGACACTGGCGCGGACCCGCCCGGTCGGCCATGATCGCGCCACCTCCCCCTCGTCCTTTCCGGAGCCGTCCATGACTCTCGTCGATCGATTCTACGCCGAACGTGCCCGTGGCCATTCTCCCGTCGGTCTCGGCTGCATGAGTTTCGGCGGTATGTACGGGCCGACCGACGAGGCGACGAGCCGCGCCACGCTCGCTCGCGCCCTCGACCTCGGCGTCACCTTCTGGGACACCGCCAACATCTACGGCGAGGGCGTCAGCGAGGAATTCATCGGCCGCTTCTTCGCCGACCACCCCGGCACCCGCGACCGCGTCATGCTCGCCACCAAGTTCGCCATCACCAAGTCGCCGGACGGCAAACGGGTGATCGACAACTCGCCGGGCCATATGCGCGAGGCGCTCTCCGCCTCGCTGAAACGGCTCGGAACCGACCGTGTCGATCTCTACTACGTCCACCGCTACGACCCGGCCGTGCCGATCGAGGAGACCATCGGGGCGCTCGCCGACGAAGTGAAGGCCGGCCGGATCGGCGCCATCGGTCTCTCCGAGGTTTCGCCCGACACCCTGCGCCGGGCCGCGGCCATCCACCCGATCGCCGCCGTCCAGTCGGAATATTCGCTGTGGACGCGCACCCCCGAACTCGGCCTCCTCGACGCCTGCGCCGAACTCGGCGCCCTCTTCGTCGCCTTCTCGCCGCTCGGCCGCGGCTACTTCTGCGGCGACCTCGAAGATCCCGGCACCCTCGCGCCGTCCGACTTCCGTCGCGCCAACCCGCGCTTCGAAGGCGTCAACTGGCAGCGCAACCGCGCCAAGCTGCAGGCGTATCTCGAACTGGCGGCATCCTGGGGGGTCACGCCCTCCGCGCTGGCCATCGCCTGGACGCTGGCCAAGGGATCCCACGTCGTCCCGATCCCGGGAACCCGCACCGCTGCCCATCTCGAGGACGATGCGAGCGCCGGGTCGGTCGAATTGACGGCGGAGCGCATCGCCGAACTCGAACATCTGCTGCCGCCGGGCTTCGCCGCCGGCGACCGTTACAGCCCGTCGCAGTGGCTCTACGTCGAGCGCTACGGCTGAGGTCGGACGCGCGGCGGGAGGAGATGCCGAAGTATCCGCTTCGGCTGCTCCTCCGTCGCCGCCGCGCCCGACACGGCTCGAGCTTCGTCGTGCGGCTCACGGTCGCGCTTTCGGCGCGACCGACCCTTCCGGTCGCCGCCTGCGGGCATCGATCCGCCCTTCGCGGACGTCCGAAACCTCCGGCGCCTCGGCTCCCGCACCGGCGTGCTCGAGATCGAGGCGGGGATCGTGTTTTTTCGAGTATGCAGAATGCCGAAAAACGTCCTATCCTGACGCTGGTCGCTTCCCGCTTCGGAGCCCGTCATGCGCAGCCTCGCGATCGCCTCGTTCGTCCTCGCGCTCACGGCGACGCCGTCTTTCGCCCATTTCCAGGAGATCATCCCCTCCTCCGACGTCCTGCCGGAGGGCGGCGAGGTGAGTTTCGACCTCGTCTTCACCCATCCGATGGAACGCGGCCCGGTGATGGAGATGGCGCGTCCGGCGCGGGTCGGCATGGTCCGTGACGGCAAGACCGTCGACCTCATCGGCTCGCTCACCGCGGTCGACATCGGCGGCAGGACCGCCTGGCGTCTCGCCACCCGGCTCGCCGGGCCCGGCGCCGGCGTCTTCTTCGTCGAGCCGAAACCCTATTGGGAGGCGGCGGAGAAGAAATGGATCGTCCACTACGCCAAGGTGGTGGTCGACGCCTTCGCCTCGGGCGAGGGTTGGGCGGCCTCGGTCGGCCTGCCGGTCGAGATCGAACCGCTCGTCCGCCCGACCGGCCTGTGGACCGGCAACCTCTTCCGCGGCATCGTCCGTCGCGACGGCGAGCCGGTGCCCTTCGCCGAGATCGAGGTGGAATGGGCCAACGACGGCTCGGTGACACCGCCGAACGACGCCTTCCTCACCCAGGTGATCAGGGCCGACGAGCGCGGCGTCTTCGCCTACGCCATGCCGCGCGCCGGCTGGTGGGGCTTCGCCGCCCTCGTCGACGGGCCGGAAGCCCCGGGCCCCGACGGTAAGCCTGCGCCGACCGAACGCGGCGGCCTCATCTGGGTCAAGACCACCGACATGGGCACCGCCCCCGCCCCGAAGCGCTGAGGAGATCGCCATGGCCCACATCCCCGACGGTGTCCTCTCGCTCCCCGTCCTCCTCGGCGGCGGCGTTCTCGCCGCCGGCGGCCTCGCCCTCGGGCTGTCGCGGCTCGACGAACGCGACATTCCGGCGACCGCGATCCTCGCCGCCGTGTTCTTCGTCGTCTCGCTGGTCTCGGTGCCGCTCGGCCCGTCGAGCGTCCATCTGCTGCTCTCCGGCCTGATGGGCATCGTTCTCGGGGTGAAGGCGATCCCGGCGATCTTCGTCGGCCTTCTACTGCAGGCGGTGTTCTTCGGCTTCGGCGGGCTGACGTCGCTCGGCGTCGACGTGGTCGACATCGCCTTTCCCGGGGTGATCCTCGGCACACTCGCCGCGCCGCTCCTCGCCCGCACCGACGGTCTCCTCGCCGGGGGAATCGCCGCCGCGGTGGCCGCCGCGTCGGTGCTCGGCACGCTCGCCTGCGTCGCCCTGGCGCTGGCGCTCTCTTCGGCCGACTACCTGCCGAGCCTGCGCGTCGTCGTGCTCACCGGCCTGCCGCTCGCCGCGGTCGAGGCCGTCGTCACCGGCTTCGTCGTCGCCTACCTGAAGCGGGTGAAGCCCGAGATCCTGCCCTTCGCCCCGGCGGGGGCGACCGGATGATCGCCGCGCGCGCCCTCGCTCGCCGCCTCGCCGTCGCCGTGCTCGCCGCGGCGACGATCGCAGCCGGCGTGGCTCCGGCCGCAGCCCATCGCCTGAAGCTCTTCCTCACGACCGAGGCCGGCGAAATCGCCGGCTACGCCTTCTTCGTCGGCGGTGGCCGGCCCGACGGCGTCGACTACGTCGTCGCCGATGCGGCCGGCCGCGAGGTCCACCGCGGTCGAACCGACGAACACGGCGCCTTCCGCTGGCGGCCGGTCTCGGCCGCCGACTACGCGGTGACGGTGAACGCCGGCGACGGCCACTGGGTGAGCGGAACCGTCACCGCCGATCGCCTCGCCGGACCGGCCTGGCCGACCGAGCCGACGTCCGCCGACCGGACCGAAAAGCCCGCCTCGCCGCCACCCGAGCCGTCGATGGCCCCCGCGGCGGCTCCCCCGCCGGCCCCCTCGCCGCCCTCCGCCGCCCCGCCGCGCCCGTCGGGGATCGACGAGGACGCCCTCGCCCGTCTCGTCGAATATCGGGTCGACGCGGCGCTCGAACGGCGGTTGCGGCCGCTCGAGGAGGCCTACGAGCGAGCCGAAGGGCGATTGCGCTTCAACGACATCATGGGCGGCATCGGCATGATCGTCGGTCTCGCCGGGGCGGCTCTGTGGGCCTCGTCGCGCCGTCGCCGCGACCCGGAGGAGAAGCCGTGAGCGAAGCGTTCCTCGACGATCGCGCCGTCGCCGCCCGGCCGCTCCTCGACCGGCTCGACCCGCGCAGCCGGATCCTCGCGTCCGTCGTCGCCGTGGCCGTGGTCCTCGCGCTGCGCTCGCCGCCGGTCCTCGCCGCATCCACGGCGCTCGCCATCGGGCTCGCGCTCGCCGTCGGCGCGAAGCCCGGCGACCTGCTGCGCCGCCTCGCCCATGTCGAGGGTTTTCTCGCCGTGCTGCTGGTGCTGCTGCCGCTCACCGTGCCGGGTCCGGACTGGGCGCGGCTCGGGCCGCTCGTGCTGTCCCAGCCGGGGGTCGACCGCGCCGTGCTGGTGGTGCTGCGAGTGACCCTGGCGGCGGCGGTGATCTTCACTCTCGTCGCCGGGCTCGAACCGGTGCGCTTCGGCCACGCCCTCGCCCGGCTCGGGATGCCGAGGAAACTGGTGCATCTGTTGCTCTTCGCCGTGCGCTTCGTCGCGCTGCTGCGCGAGGAGGTGGCCCGCCGTCACGATTCGCTCCGCGCCCGCGCCTTCCGCCCCCGCACCTCGATCCACACCCTGCGCACTCTCGCCCATCTCACCGGCCGCCTGCTCGTCGGTGCCGTCGAGCGCGCCGAGCGGGTCGACGAGGCGATGCGCTGCCGTGCCTTCACCGGCCGCTTCGCCCTCGTCGACGGCGGCGGTTACGGTACCGCCGATCGTCGCTTTGCCGTGGTCGCCACCGTTCTTCTGCTCCTCCCCCTGGTGACGGAGCGGCTGACGTGAGCGCGCTCTTCGATCTCGTCGACGTCGCCGTGGCGCGCGCCGGCCGGCCGATCCTCACTTCGGTGTCGATGACGCTGGAACCGGGCGAGCGTCTGGCGCTCGTGGGGGCGAACGGCGCCGGCAAGACGACGCTGCTTCGAACCCTCGTCGGCCTCGAGCGGCCGAGCGCCGGCCGGATCGTCGCCTTCGGTCGCGAACGCCGCATCGAGAAGGACTTCCACGAGGTCCGCGCCCGCGCCGGTTTCCTCTTCCAGGACCCCGACGACCAGCTGTTCTCGCCGACGGTGATCGAGGACGTCGCCTTCGGCCCGCTCAATCTCGGCCTGTCGGCGGCCGCGGCCGAAGCCCGCGCCCGCGCCACCCTCGATCGCCTCGGCCTCGCCGGCCTCGCCGCGCGCGTCACCCATCGCCTCTCGGGCGGTGAGAAGCGGCTGGTGAGTCTGGCCACAGTGCTCGCCATGGAGCCACGGGCGCTGCTGCTCGACGAGCCGACCAACGCCCTCGACGAGACCCATCGTGACCGGTTGATCGACATCCTCGCCGGCCTCGACGTGGCGATGGTGATCGTCGCCCACGATCGGCTGTTCCTCGAGAAACTCGCCACTCGCGCCGTGCTGCTGAAGAACGGCCGCCTCGCGCCGGCGAGCCTGCATCGCCATGTCCACGTGCACGACCACGTCCACATCCACGGGCTCGACGACGACCACGGTCACACCCATCCCCGGGCCCACCCCCACGTTCACGCCCCCGAAGACCCGGCGACGTGATCGTCCCGACTTCTCACGCGCCTCGATCGGCGTAGGATCCCGACGACCTGTCGATGCCCGCCGGAGCCGGACCCCTTGCAACGCGTGACCCTGACCTTCGACGACGACCTGATGGCCGAGATCGACCGCTTCATGGAGTCGCGCGGCTACTCCAACCGCTCCGAGGCGGTGCGCGATCTCGCCCGCGCCGGTCTCGCCCACGGCGTCGAGGCGGTGGGCGAGACGCGCGACTGCGTCGCCACCCTCACCTACGTCTTCGATCCGCAGACCCGCGAATTGTCGAAACGCCTCGCCGCCGCCTTCCGCGATCGATCCGATCTGCGCAGCACCCGTCTGCAACGCCCGCTCGACGGCGGCGACGTGTTGGAGGTGGCGGTGCTGGAGGGGCCGACCCCGGCGGTGCGCGCCTTCGTCGAGGCGGTGCAGGCCGAACGCGGCGTGCGTCACGGCCGCGCCGTGGTGATCCCGGCGAGCCTGCCCACCGATCGATCGGGGTCCGAGCCGTGAGATCCGCCGTCGCGGCGGAGCCGGGCTCCCCGCATCGCGCCGCCGCCCGCGGTTCCCGCCGAGGCCCGAGACGCGCGCTCTAGCGCCCGACCCGATCGAGCGCCCGGAACAGGTCGGCGCGGATGTCGTCGTGGTCCTCGAGCCCGACCGACAGGCGGACGAGACCGTCGGTGAAGCCGTGCTTCGCCCGCTCCTCCGGCGCATAGGTCGAGTGGGTCATGCTCGCCGGGTGCTGAACCAGGGTTTCGGCGTCGCCGAGGCTGACTGCCCGCGTGGCGAGTTCGACCGCGTCCATGAAGGTTCTGCCGGCCTCGAGCCCGCCCTTCAGCTCCAGCGCGATCATGCCGCCCATCGCCCGCATCTGCCGGGTGGCGAGAGCCTTCTGCGGGTGGCTGTCGAGGCCGGGATACCATACCCGTTCGACCGCCGGATGGGCCTCGAGCTCTGCCGCCAGAAGGGCCGCGGTCTCGCAGTGACGGTCCATGCGCAGGGCGAGCGTCTTCAGGCCGCGCAGCACCAGGAAGGCGTCGAGAGCCGAGATGCAGGCGCCGTTCAGCTCCTTGATGCCGACGAAACGAAACCGATCGACGAGTTCCTTGGAGGCGACGACCGCCCCGGCGAGGAGATCGCCGTGGCCGCCGAGATATTTCGTCGCCGAATGGATCACCACGTCGGCGCCGAGCGTCAGCGGCCGCTGCAGATAGGGGGTGCAGTAGGTGTTGTCGACGACGAAGGTCGCCCCGGCGGCGCGGCAGATCTCGGCGATCGCCGCGATGTCGATGACCCGCATGTTGGGGTTCGACGGCGTCTCGGTGATCACCAGCCGCGTCTTGGCGCTCATCGCGGCACCGAGGTTCGCCGGGTCGGTCAGATCGGCGAAGCGCGTCGTCACCCCGAATTTCGGCATGTGGTGCTCGAGCAGCCCGAAGGTGCAGCCGTAGAGCGTCTCGTCGGCGACGACCTCGTCGCCGGATGCGAGCAGCGTCCACAACACCGCGGTCAACGCCCCCATGCCCGAGGAGGTGGCGAGCCCGGCCTCACCCTCCTCGAGATCGGCGAGCCGCTTCTCCAGCACCGTCACCGTCGGATTGCCGACCCGGCTGTAGATGTAGCCCTCGGCCGTGCCGGCGAAGCGGGCCGCACCGGTGTCGACGCTGCCGAAAGCGTAGGTCGAGGTGAGGAAGACCGGCGGATTGAGCGCCCCCTGGTGCTCGAACGGATCATAGCCGTGGTGGATGGCGCGTGTGGCGAAGCCGCGGAAGTGCGAGGTGTCCGACATGGCGATCTCCTTCGAGAGGAGATGATACGCCGCTCGCCCCGTGCGATCATGCCGAATTCGCTTCGAACGACCATCCGTCGTCGCAGCTTCGTTCCCTCGAGAGATCAAAAATGACCGATCGTGCCAACATCGCCCTCGGCGACATCGACCTGAAGATCCTCCGCGAGCTTCAGGCCGACGCCCGTATCCCCAACATCGTGTTGGCGGACAAGGTCGGCCTGTCGCCGTCCCCCTGTTCGCGCCGGGTGCGGCTCCTGGAAGAGGCCGGTGTCGTCGCCGCCTACCGTGCCGTCCTCGATCGCGCCGCCGTCGGCTTCGGCCTGACCGTCTTCGCCGGGGTCCGCGTCGCCCGCCATTCGCGCGAGAACGCCGAGGCCTTCGTCGACGCGGTGCTCGCCATGCCCGAGGTGGTCGCCTGTCACCTGACCTCCGGCGACACCGACTACCTGCTCGAGGTGGTGGTGCCCGACATGGCGACCTACGAATCGACCGTGCTGCGGCGGATGCTGTCCCTGCCGGCGGTCGCCGACATCCGCACCTCCTTCGCCATGCGCAGCCACAAGACCGACGGCCCGCTGCCGCTCGCGACCCGCCGTCGGGGGCCGAACGACGGGTCGACTTCGGCCGGGCGAGGCGAAGTCCGCCCTCGACGGCGACCCGAAGGTGGTGCGACGATGGCCTAACCCCGACGCTGGCGCGTGCCGGCTCCCGAGCGAACACGGAGTGTGATTTCGATGAGCGAGTCCGGTCCCCAGGAGGCCTTCCCCAATCGTTTTCGCTCGGCGCTCGCGACCAGGGATCGCCTGATCGGCGTCTGGTGTTCCCTCGCCGGGCCGATCACGACGGAGATCCTGGGGCTCGCCGGGTTCGATTGGATCCTGCTCGACGCCGAACACGCGCCGAACGACGTCCTCACGCTCATTCCGCAACTGATGGCGCTCAAGGACAGTCCCTCCGCCGCGGTGGTGCGGCCGGCGTGGAACGACACGGTGCAGATCAAGCGTCTGATCGACGCCGGTTTCCACAACTTCCTCGTTCCCTTCGTCCAGTCGGCGGAGGAGGCGAGGCGCGCGGTGGCGGCGACCCGCTATCCGCCGCAGGGGGTGCGGGGCGTCTCGGTCGCTCAACGCTCCAATCGCTACGGAACGGTCGCCGACTACCTGAAGATCGTGAACGACAACATCGCCGTCGTGGTGCAGATCGAGAATCTCGCAGGCGTTGAGGCGGCGGCGGAGATCGCCGAGGTCGACGGGGTCGACGGTCTCTTCGTCGGACCGTCCGATCTGGCGGCGGCGCTCGGCCACCTCGGCGACCCAGGTCACCCCGAGGTTCAGTCGGCGATGGCCCTCGTCTTCGCGGCGGCGGCGAAGGCGGGAAAGTCGAGCGGCATCCTGGCGCCGGTCGAAGCCGATGCGCGCCGCTATCTCGACCTCGGCGTGAACCTCGTGGCGGTCGGTTCGGATCTCGGGGTGTTCCGCAACGCCACCCGGGCGCTGCGCGACCGTTTCCGCTGACCGCCGCCTCGGCGAAAGTCGGCGCCACCGGACGGCGGCTCGGCGCGGACCGGTGATACCGAGCGGATGAAGTTCCGACCTGTTCGGAACGTCATCCGCGAAGGCAAGCCCGAACGGGCGTCGGCCGGTCGGGCCGCAACCCACGAAATTCGGACGAGTCCGAATTTCGTGAACTCGGTATGACATCGGTCGATCGCGACCACGACATTCGTGACCCCGGCGTCGCTCCAGCGGGAGGGCGCCGGGGTTTCGCGTTTTCGGGGATCGCGTGTTTCGCGGATCAGTCGTCGGCGTAGCGTCGCCAGAGTGCACTCTCGCCCATCTTGGCGACGAAGGCGTCGTGGGCGATGCGTTCGGCCTCGCTCAGGCGGGAGGCGAGCGGGGCGGGGCGGGTCCGCGGACCGGCCGCGGTCCGGCCGGCGACCTTGGCGCCGCCGCCGCGCGGCTCGTCGGCGGAGACCAGGGTGAGGGCGGCCTGCTTGCCGCCGATCAGTTCGACGTAGACCTCGGCGAGAAGCTCGCTGTCGAGCAGCGCCCCGTGATGGTCGCGGCGGGAATTGTCGATGCCGTAGCGCGAGCACAGCGCGTCGAGCGAATTGGGGCCGGCGGGGTGCTTGCGCTTGGCCAACGCCAGCGTGTCGACCATCCGTTCGAGGCCGATCGGCGGCAGGCCGAGGCGGCCGAATTCGGCATTGATGAACTTGAAGTCGAATTCGGCGTTGTGGGCGACGAGGCGGGCCTCGCCGACGAAGGCGAGGAAATCTTCCGCGACCTCGGCGAATTTCGGCTTGTCGGCGAGGAACTCGTCGGAGAGGCCGTGGACCTCGAAGGCGGCGCGCGGCATCGACCGTTCGGGGTTCAGATAGACGTGAAAGGTCTGGCCGGTGACGATGTGGTTGACCAGCTCGACGCAGCCGATCTCCACCACTCGGTCGCCGGTGCGCGGGTCGAAGCCGGTGGTTTCGGTGTCGAAGACGATCTCGCGCAAGGTTTCTCTCCGCGTCGCGGTTCGGCAGAGGATGTTCCGATCGGGTCGAACCGACCCGGTCGGAGAGACCATGCTCCGACCGGAGACGAGAGAATCAGGACGGTGCGGCGGTTTCAAGCGGGACGAGAGCGCGGCGGCCGTTTCTCAACGGTTCATCGCCGCCAGCGCGGCGAGAACGGCACCGACCTGGCGGCGTGCCGGCTCGAGACCGCCGGCGGTGTCGACGAGGAAATGCGACCGGCAGCGCTTCTCGGCGTCGGAGACCTGCCGGGCGAGGATCTGCTCGAACTTCTCGGCGGTCATGCCGGGACGGGCGAGGACGCGCGCCCGCTGGACCTCGGCCGGCGCGGTCACGGTGACGACGGCGTCGACGCGGGTGTCGCCGCCGGTCTCGAACAGCAGCGGGATGTCGAGGACGACGATCCGCCGGCCTTCGGCGCGGGCCTTGCCGAGAAAAGCGATCTCGGCGTCGCGCACCAGCGGATGGACGATCGCCTCGAGCCGTTTCACCGCGGCATCGTCGCCGAGGACGCGGGCGGCCAGCATCGGCCGATCGACCACGCCGTCACGGGTCGTCCCCGGGAAGGCCGCCTCGATCGGCGCGACGGCGGCACCGCGATAGAGAGCGTGGACGGTGGCGTCGGCGTCGTGGACCGGCACGCCGAAGCCGCGGAAGAAAGCCGCGGTGGTCGACTTGCCCATGCCGATCGATCCGGTGAGGCCGAGACGGATCATGGCATCACCCGATGTCGGCGAGGACGAGGGCGCGCAGTTCGTCGGTGACGGTCGGCCGCACCCCGAACCAGCGTTCGAACCCGCCGACCGCCTGATGCAGCAACATGCCGAGACCGTCGACGGTCCTGAGGCCGCGGGCCTCGGCCGCGGCGAGGAGCGGCGTGACGAGCGGCACGTAGACGATGTCGGTGACGAGCGTGTCGGGCGAAAGGGCCGAGAGATCGATCGTCAGGCCGTCCTTGCCGGTCATGCCGAGGGAGGTGGTGTTGACCAGCACCTTCGCCTCGCCGAGGAGGCGGGGCAGCTCGTCGAAGCCGTGCGCGGTGGTGCCGCGGCCGAAACGTGCCGCGAGCTCCTCGGCGCGGGCGAGGGTGCGGTTGACGACGCGCACGGTGAAGCCGCGGCGGATCAGTCCCCAGACCACGGCGCGCGCGGCGCCGCCCGCCCCCAGCACCACGGCGACGCCCGGGTTCGCGTCCCAACCGGCGGCGCGATCATCGAGATTGGCGATGAAGCCGATCGCATCGGTGTTGGTTCCGCAGATCCGTCTACCGTCGATCCACAGGGTGTTCACCGCCCCCATGGCCTCGGCGATCTCGTCCCTTTCGGTGGCGATCCGATAGGCGACCTCCTTGTGGGGGACGGTGACGTTGCCGCCGACCCAGCCGGAGGTCGGCAGATCGCGCAGGAAGGCCTCGATCTCCTCCGGCGGGACCGCCAGTTTCTCGTAGGAGCCGGCGAGGCCGTGCACCTTCAGCCAGTGACCGTGGATCAGCGGTGAGCGCGACTGGGCGATGGGCCAGCCGACGACGAAGGCGCGCCGGACTGCGGTGGAGGTTGCGGTCATCCCTCGACGATCCCCCGGTTTCGGAGTTCGGCGAGCAGCGGCAACAGCGGCAGGCCGAGAATGGTGAAATAGTCGCCGTCGATCGTCTCGAACAGCTGGATGCCCGGCCCCTCGAGCCGATAGCAGCCGACGGTGCCGGTCACCTCGTCGGCGACGGTTTCGAGATAGCGGTCGAGGAAGGCGTCGGAGAAGGCGCGCATTGTCAGGGTGGCGACGGAGACGTGGCGCCACAGCACGGCGCCGTTTCGAGCGAGCACCAGCGCCGAATGGAGCCGATGCGCGCGACCGCGCAGGCGCTCGAGATGCGTGCGGGCCTCGGCGACCGAATCGGGTTTGACGAATCGCTCGGCACCGAGCCCGAGGGTCTGGTCGGCGCCGAGGATCAGTTCGCCGGGGCGGCGGGTGGCGACGTCGAGGGCCTTGGCCTCGGCGAGGTGCAGCGCGATCGCCCCCGGATCGGCGCCGGCGGCGAGCAGCGGTTCTTCGACGGCGCGCTCGTCGATGTTCGACGGTTCGGTGGCGAAGGCGAGGCCGGCGCCGGCGAGAAGGGCGGAGCGCGAGGGGCTCTTCGAGGCGAGGACGAGAGAGGACATGCGGCTCCGTCGTGGATGGGGTCAGCGGCGAGCCCGCAGCAGGGCGATGATCGCCGCCGCGGTCTCTTCGATCGAACGGCGGGTGACGTCGATCACCGGCCAGTCGTGATCGGCGCAGAGCCGCCGCATCAGGGTCAGTTCGATGGCGATCGAGGGGCGGTCGACATAGGTGGTGTCGAAACTCTTCGATCCCATGGCGAGGACGCGGTTCTCGCGGATCTGGGCGATTCGGTCGGGGCTGGCGATGAGGCCGACGACCAGTGGCTTGGAGACCGTCTTCAAGGCCGGCGGCGGCTCGATGCCGGGGACGATCGGGATGTTGGCGGTCTTGATGCCGCGACCGGCGAGATAGATCGAGGTCGGCGTCTTGGAGGTGCGCGACACGCCGAGGACGACGACGTCGGCGTCGTCGAGATCGTGCGGCAGCTGGCCGTCGTCGTGAGCGAGAGTGAAGTTCATCGCCTCGATGCGGCGGAAATAGTCGGCGTCGAGGGCGTGTTGGGCACCGGCGCGATGGGTCTGCGAGACGTTGAGGAACGACCGGAAGATATCGAGCACCGGCGCCAACACCGAGACGCAGGGTAGTCCCTGGTCGCGGCAGAAGCGCTCGAGCCGGTCGGCGAGATCGCGGTTGACCAGGGTGTAGAGAACGATCCCGGGGAACTGCTCGATCTCGACCAGGGCGCGATCAAGATGGCGGTCGGTCCGTACCAGCGGGTGGACGTGTTCGATCGGCTCGATCGCCTCGTACTGGGCCGCGGCGGCGCGCGCCACGGTCACCAGCGTTTCGCCGGTCGAATCCGAAATCAGATGGAGATGGAAGAAGTTGGACTGTGTCGTCACAGGTCTGTCCCCAGGCCGAGGGCGAGCGGTGGAGAACCCCCGTCGATCGGCTTCGGCCCGCCGACTTTCTCCCCTTCGAGCAAAACGATCAACAGGGTCGAAGGACGAAGGGCGAGAGAGGGGCTTCGGACGACTGCGGGGACGAGCGGCGAGCCGTCCGGAATCGATCGACGTGCGGTCCACAGGAGCGCCGGGCCCGGGGTCGTCGTAAACCCTTTGGTAACCAAGGTTGAAATTCGGTTAACGCGGTGGCTCGGATCGGGGCTCGGATTCGTCGTCCACAGCCGGGGTGCGGCGGCGTGTTTCACGTGAGTCATTGTGGTTCATCGCGGATCCCGGTAATCCACGGTCAAAGAGTCTCAACAGATCTTCATTCGAAGAATGATTTGAAGAAGGGGGTGTGCGTGACGACGCCGGCGACCGAAGGATCCGCTCCCGTGCGGAAGGTGCTGCAGGTGCTGGCGGGTGAAGCGCTCTTCCCTCCGCCGATCTGGGTGATGCGGCAGGCGGGTCGCTATCTGCCGGAATATCGGGCGACCAGGGCGGAAGCCGGCGGCTTCCTCGATCTCTGCTACACGCCGAAGCTGGCGACCGAAGTGACCCTTCAGCCGATCCGGCGTTACGGCTTCGATGCGGCGATCCTGTTCTCCGACATCCTGGTGATCCCCGATGCGCTGGGTCGCAAGGTGGCGTTCCAGGAAGGCGAAGGACCGGTACTGGAGCCGCTCGACCTGGCCCGCGTCGGCGAGCTCGATCCGGACGGGATCGATGGACGCCTGGGACCGGTCTACGAGGCGGTCGAGATGATCCGCGCGGGTCTGCCGAGGGAGACGACCTTCCTCGGCTTCTGTGGGGCTCCCTGGACGGTGGCGACCTACATGATCGCCGGTCGAGGAACACCGGATCAGGCACCGGCGCGGCGAGCGGCGTTGACCGACCCGGACGGCTTCGCCCGGCTGATCGACGTTCTGGTTCGGTCTTCGATCCGTTATCTCGCCGAACAGATCCGGCGCGGGGCCGATGCGGTGCAGATCTTCGACACCTGGGCGGGCGTCCTCGACGAGTACGAGTTCGAGCGCTGGGTGATCGCGCCGACGAAGCGAATCGTCGCGGGGCTGCGCGAGATCCATTCGGGCGCGCGGGTCATCGGTTTCCCGAAAGGGGCGCAGGCGTCGTTGGAGCGTTACATCGACGAGACGAAAGTGGATGCGGTCGGTCTCGACTGGACCATGCCGGCGCGGTTCGCGCGGGATCGGATCCAGTCGAAGGTGGCCGTGCAGGGCAATCTCGATCCGATGCGGGTGGTTATCGGTGGTCGGGCGCTCGACGAGGGCGTCGACCGGGTGCTCGAAGGACTCGGCGGCGGTCGGCTGGTCTTCAACCTCGGCCACGGCATCACCCCGGATGCGGATCCGGCCAACGTCGCCCGATTGGTCGAACGGGTCCGCGCGGCGAAGCGGTGAGGAGTGACGAGATGGCGGCGACCCACGAGGAGGTGATTCGGCGGACGAAACGCGCCGTGGTCTTCCTGGCGGTGACGGTGGGCCTCATCGGCTTCTTCGTCGGGGTGCTCGGCGACGGCGCCTATCTGTGGATGAAGGCGCTGCACGTGGTGGCGATCATCTCCTGGATGGCCGGCATGCTCTATCTGCCGCGACTCTTCGTCTATCACTGTGGCGTCGCCGTCGGCTCCGAAACGTCGGAGACGTTCAAGGTGATGGAGCGCAAGCTGCTGCGCTACATCATCAACCCGGCGATGATCGTGTCGTGGGCGGCCGGTTTGTGGATCGCCTGGCGGATGTCGTTCCTGAGCGACGGCTGGTTCCATGCGAAACTCGCCGGGGTGATCGCGCTGTCGGCGGTGCACGGGTATCTGGCCAAGGCGGTCGCCGACTTCGCCCGCGACGAGGGCCGGCGCGATCATCGCTTCTGGCGCTTCATGAACGAAGTGCCGACCCTCTTGATGATCGCCATCGTCATCCTGGTCATCGTCAAGCCCTTCGTCTGATCGGACGGGCGGCCGTCACGATTTCGGCCCATTCGCAGGCGAGCTTCCGACCTGCCCGTCGCAGGGGCTTGTGGGATACGGCGAGGCGGACTATTTTCGTCGCGTCCCACCGAAGCAGACCCCGCATTCGTCGCTTTCGTCGACCGGTGCGGTGAGAGGCGCGGCCGAAGCGCCGCCCTGCCGTCTGCCCTTCCTCTTCGATCATCGCGCGGCCGGTCGCGTATCCCGTGCGATGTCTCGTCTCACCGTGATTCCGCGTCGCCGGGCCGCCAGGATCCGACGACGTTTCCGATGCTTCCCCCCGAAAGACCCGCCTCATGCAGCAATTGAAGCTCCAGGACCTCAAGTCCAAGTCGCCGACCGAACTCCTCGCCTTCGCCGAGGAGCTGGAGGTGGAGAACGCCAGCACCATGCGCAAGCAGGAGCTGATGTTCGCCATCCTCAAGCAGCTGGCGGCCCGCGACGTCGAGATCATCGGCGAGGGTGTCGTCGAGGTGCTGCAGGACGGCTTCGGCTTCCTGCGTTCGCCGGACGCCAACTATCTCGCCGGACCGGACGACATCTACGTGTCGCCGTCGCAGATCCGCCGCTTCTCGCTCCGCACCGGCGACACGGTCGAGGGTCAGATCCGCAGCCCGAAGGAAGGCGAGCGCTATTTCGCCCTTCTCAAGGTCAACACCATCAATTTCGAGGACCCGGAGAAGACCCGTCACAAGGTCCACTTCGACAACCTCACGCCGCTCTACCCGGACGAACGTTTCCGCATGGAGCCGGAGGAGCCGACGTCCAAGGACATGTCGGCGCGGGTCATGGACATCGTCACGCCGCTCGGCAAGGGTCAGCGCGGTCTGATCGTCGCGCCGCCGCGCACCGGTAAGACGGTTCTCTTGCAGAACATCGCCAAGTCGATCACCACCAATCATCCGGAGTGTTTTCTCATCGTGCTGCTCATCGACGAGCGGCCGGAGGAAGTGACCGACATGCAGCGCACGGTGAAGGGCGAGGTCGTCTCCTCCACCTTCGACGAGCCGGCGTCGCGTCACGTCCAGGTCGCCGAGATGGTGATCGAGAAGGCGAAGCGTCTGGTCGAACACGGCCGCGACGTGGTCATCCTGCTCGACTCGATCACCCGCCTCGGTCGCGCCTACAACACCGTGGTGCCGTCGTCGGGCAAGGTCCTGACCGGCGGTGTTGACGCCAACGCGCTGCAGCGGCCGAAGCGCTTCTTCGGCGCGGCCCGCAACATCGAAGAAGGCGGCTCGCTGACCATCATCGCCACGGCGCTGATCGACACCGGCTCCCGCATGGACGAAGTCATCTTCGAAGAGTTCAAGGGCACCGGCAACTCGGAGATCATTCTCGACCGCAAGGTGGCCGACAAGCGCGTGTTCCCGGCGATCGACATCACCCGCTCCGGCACCCGCAAGGAAGAGCTCTTAGTGCCGTCGGACCAGCTCAAAAAGATGTATGTCCTGCGCCGCATCCTCACGCCGATGGGTACGGTCGACGCCATCGAGTTCCTGCTCGACAAGCTGCGCCAGACCAAGCGCAATGCCGACTTCTTCGATTCGATGAACACATGATCGTCGGATCGATCGAAACGGCGAAGGGCGTCACGGGGGACCGTGGCGCCCTTCTGCTTTCCGGCGGTGTTTCACGTGAATCACGATCGAATCGGATGCGAACCGACCGGGCCGAAACTCATTCGGATCCACCGTCCTCGAGGGTGATCCGCAACATGGCGGGATCCATGGTGGGCAGTCCGCAGGCGCCGCGGCGGCAGACCCAGACGGTGGGGCGACCGTCGATCGGCGTCTTGCCGTGCGCCGGGTGCGACGGCGGCAGCGAAGCGGTCGATTCGGTTTCGAAAAGGACGATGCGCGGGTCGGTCGATTCGTAGACGACACGGCGCAGCGGCTCCGGGTCGCCGCCGGGCGGTGAGACGAGGACGACTTCGACGAGGCCGAGAGCGAGATCGAGGGCGTTCGCCAGCGACGCGGTCGAGAAGATGTCGGCGGTCATGATGGCGGCGAAGCGGCGCAGCGTCTCTTCGGCGCGCCGGGTGTATTCGTCATCGCCGGTGAAGACGGCGAGGCGCAGCAGGTTCTCGATCGCGACCGCATTGGGGTTGGGGGTCGCCTCGTCACGGGGTGAGGCCGGGCGGACGATCAGGGCTTCGGCGTCGTCGGCGGTGAGATACCAACCGCCGGCAGGGTCGGCATGGTGGCGGTCGAGGGAGGCCATCCAGCGTCGGGCGTCGGTGAGGAAACCGGGTTCGCGGGTGGTCTCGTGCAGGGTCAGGGCGGCGCGAGACATCTGGGCGAGATCGCTCGACAGTCCGGGATAGACGGAGACGCCGTCGCGCCAGGCATGGGCGAGGCGGTCGTCGCGTCCCATGACGTCGCGGATGAAGCCGTAGGCGGAGCGGGCGAGGTCGAGCCAATCGGGGCGAGAGAGGCGCCTTGCGGCGAGCGTCAGGGAATGGATGAGCCCGCCGTTCCAATCGGCGAGGACCTTGTCGTCGGTCATCGGACGGACGCGGCCGGCGCGGCGCTCGAACAGACGCCGGCGGCAATCGGCGAGCACGGCCTCGCGGGCCGGATCGCCGCGGGAGGCGTCGCTCGACCGGTTGAGGATGGTGTGGCCTTCCCAGTTGCCGTGACGGCGGACGTCGTAGGCGTCGGCGAAGAGGTCGGCGTCGTCTCCCAGCACCTCGCGGATCTCGGCGAGTGTCCAGACGTAGAAGCGGCCCTCCTCGTGCTCGCTGTCGGCATCGATCGCCGCGGCGAAGGCGCCTTCCGGACGGCGCATCTCTCGCGTGAGCCATCCGACGATCTCTCCGATTCGGTCGCGAAACAGGGTATCGCCGGTCGCCGACCACGCTCGGCCGAGGAGGTCGAGCAGCTGGGCGTTGTCGTAGAGCATCTTCTCGAAATGCGGCACCAGCCAGTGCTCGTCGGTGGAATAGCGGGCGAAGCCGCCGCCGAGGTGATCCCAGATGCCGCCGAGGCTCATGCGTTCGAGCGTGCGCAACACCGCATCGCGGGCCGGGCGGCCGGGGCCGCGGCGGGCTGCGCGCCACCAGCTTTCGAGGATCGGTGTCTGGGGAAACTTCGGAGCGCCGCGAATGCCGCCCTCTATCGGGTCGGCGGCGCCGAGCAGGCGCGCGGCGGCGCCGTCGAGGAAGGCGACGCCAAGATCGGCGGGGGGCGAGGGGACGCGCTCGGCGAGATGGTCGCGGATGGCTTCGGCGTTGTGGGCGACCTTGTCCGGCTCTTCGGCGTGGATGCGGGCGATCTCGCGCAACAGATCGACGAAGCCGGGTTTGCCCCAGCGGGCGGCGGGCGGGAAGTACGTGCCGCCCCAGAAGGGCTTCGCCGCGGAATCGAGGAACATGGTCAGAGGCCAGCCGCCCTGCTCTCCGAGGGCGTGAAGGGCGCTCATGTAGATCTGATCGACGTCGGGGCGTTCTTCGCGATCGACCTTGATGTTCACGAACAATCGGTTCATCACCTCGGCGATACGGGGATCCTCGAAGGACTCGTGCGCCATCACGTGGCACCAGTGACAGGCGGCATATCCGACCGACAGGAGGATGGGCTTCCCCGTCTCCTTCGCTTCGGCGAGCGCCTCCGCTCCCCAGGGGCGCCAGTGGACGGGATTGTCCGCGTGCTGCAGGAGGTAGGGGCTGGCGGATCCGGCGAGGAGATTGGCGGGAGGCAGCGGCACGAAGAGAACTCCGATCGAGGGGGTCGATTCGGTAGATAGGGCGTGCGCGAGGGGTGGCGAGTGGAACAGTGGAGACGATATGGAGACGATCTACGCCCTGTCGAGTGGTGGCGTTCCCAGCGGTGTCGCGCTGATCCGGCTCAGCGGGCCGAGATGCCGATTCGTCCTCGAAACGATGAGCGGGGTCCTCCCGGAGACACGACGGGCGACCCTGCGGTCGATTCGTGACCGGAACGGTTCGGAGATCGATCGCGGTCTGGTGCTGTGGTTTCCCGGGCCCACGAGTTTCACCGGCGAGGACATGGCGGAGTTCCAGGTCCACGGAAGTCGGGCGGTGATCAACTCGATTTTTCGGCGTCTCGGCGAGATCGGTGGGCTGCGGCCGGCCGATCCGGGAGAGTTCACCCGGCGGGCGTTTCTCGCGGGCCGGATCGATCTCACCGAGGCGGAAGGTCTGGCCGATCTTCTCGCGGCCGAAACGGAATCGCAGCGAAGGCAGGCGGCGACGCAGGCGTCGGGTGCTCTCCGGCGGCTCTATGGAACCTGGCGGGAGCGCCTCGTTCGCATTCGAGCTCTGATCGAAGCCGATTTCGATTTTGCCGACGAGGAGGATGTGCCGGGATCGGTCGCGGACGAAGCCTGGCGCGACGCGTCGCGTCTGGCGGAGGAGATCCGGTCTCACCTCGGCGAGGCAGAACGCGGCGAACGGGTGCGGACCGGCCTGCAGGTGGTTCTGATGGGGCGGCCGAATGCCGGCAAGTCGAGCCTCCTCAATGCACTGGCGCGCCGCGATGTGGCGATCGTCACGGAAGAGGCCGGTACGACGCGTGATCTGATCGAGGTGCATCTCGATCTCGGCGGTTGGGCGGTGACGCTCGTCGACACGGCGGGTCTCCGGCAGGATGTCGGGCGTGCGGAGGCCGAGGGGATCCGGCGGGCGGTCGAGCGGGGCCGGGGCGCCGATCTTGTTCTGTGGTTGAAAGCTGCGGACGAGGGGGACGGGGACGAATTGGAGGCGGATTTTCCGGGTACGACTATCTGGAGAGTCGTGACCAAGGCCGATCTGGGCGTCCCGCTCGAGGGAGGAGAGCGATTCGGTGCCGCAACGAAATCGCTGGCGGTGTCGGCGAAGACCGGAGAGGGCATCGAGACGTTGATCGCCGCTCTGGCGAAAGAAGCGGAGCTGGCAGGAGGTGGTGCCGGTGCCGTGCCGAGCCGGGAAAGACATCGCATCCATTTGGCGGAGGCGCTCGTCGAGTTGGATCGTGCGGTGGGTGATGGCGAGAAGGATGCGGAACTGAGGTCGGAAGACCTGCGGCGAGCGGGTGACGAACTCGGGAGGATAACCGGGGAGATCGGCGTGGAAGATCTTCTGGATGTGATCTTCGGCGAGTTCTGTATCGGGAAATAGGCGATATTCGATTCGTAACCTGATCGATTCTGTTTCACGTGAAACATGGATTCGAAACCGGTTCGAATTGGAACATCGACTCGATACGGCTCCGCAAGGTCGCGGGACGCGAACGCGGCGCTGCTCTGGTGGGTCGGACGAAATCGGTCGCGACGAAAGTGAAAACGGGAAGGCCGAGACGTGGGTGTGCGGTTCGAAGATGTGGTGGTGATCGGGGGTGGGCATGCTGGTTGCGAGGCGGCTGCGGCTGCGGCGCGCGTCGGGGCGCGGACGATCCTGCTCACCCATCGGTTCGACACGATCGGTGCCATGTCGTGCAATCCGGCGATCGGCGGTCTCGGTAAGGGCCATCTCGTGCGCGAGGTCGACGCTCTCGACGGCCTGATGGGGCGCATCGCCGACGCCGGGGGCATCCAGTTCCGTATGCTCAACCGCCGCAAGGGTCCGGCGGTGCGGGGACCGCGGACCCAGGCGGACCGCAAACTCTACGCCGCGGCGATGCAGGCTGAGATCGGTGCGATCGCCGGTCTCTCGGTCGTCGAGGGTGAAGCGGCGCGGCTGAAGTTCGACGGGCGGCGGGTGATCGGGGTGGTACTCGAGGACGGGCGGGAGATCGACTGCGGCGCGGTCGTGATCGCCACCGGGACGTTCCTCAACGGGCTGATGCACATCGGTGACGTGCGGACGTCGGGGGGGCGCGTCGGAGAGCGCGCGGCGACCGGGCTGTCGGAGAGTCTGACGGAGCTGGATCTTCGGCTCGGTCGCCTGAAGACCGGTACGCCGGCGCGACTCGACGGGCGGACGATCGATTGGGCATCGATCGAGAGGCAGGAGGCCGACGCGGCTCCCATCCCGTTCTCGACGCTCACCGAACGGATCGTCAATCCGCAGATCGCCTGCGGCATCACCCGGACGACGCCGGAAACACATCGGATCATCCGGGAGAACCTCTCACGGTCGGCGATGTACGGGGGGCATATCGACAGTCGCGGTCCGCGTTACTGCCCGTCGATCGAGGACAAGATCGTTCGCTTCGGCGATCGCGAGGGACATCAGATCTTCCTCGAGCCGGAAGGGCTGGACGACCCGACGGTCTATCCGAACGGATTGTCGACTTCCCTGCCAGCGGACGCTCAAGTGGCGATGCTGCGGTCGATCCCGGGGCTCGAGCGGGTGGAGCTGTTCCGGCCGGGGTATGCCATCGAATACGACCACGTCGATCCGCGAGAGCTCGATGCGTCGTTGGCGGTGAAGAGCGCAGAGGGACTGTTTCTCGCCGGGCAGATCAACGGTACGACCGGCTACGAAGAAGCGGCGGCGCAAGGGTTGGTGGCGGGTCTCAACGCAGCTCGATTCGCCGGCGGAACGACCCCGCAAGGTTTCGATCGCGGCGACGGTTATCTCGGAGTGATGATCGACGATCTGATCACGCGGGGGATCACCGAGCCCTATCGGATGTTCACGTCGCGGTCGGAATATCGGCTGACGCTGCGGGCCGACAACGCCGATCGGCGGCTGACGCCGATCGGGGATCGGCTCGGGCTGGTGGGATCGGCGCGTCGGGCGGCCTTCGCTGCGAAGTCGGAGGCGATCGCGCAGGGGCTCGAACTGGCCGGGTCGTTGTCGCTGACGCCGACGGAAGCCGAGCGATACGGGATCACGGTCAATCGCGACGGCGTCCGGCGCAGCGCTTTCGACCTGCTCGCCTATCCGGATGTGACCATCGAGCGGCTTCGGGTGGTTTGGCCGGAGCTGGATGCGCTGCGGGCCGATGTCGTCGAGCAGGTCGAGATCGATGCGAAATACGCGGTCTACATGCGGCGTCAGGAAGCCGATATCGGCGAACTGCGGCGCGAGGAAGCGGTGGCATTGCCGGAGGATCTCGACTTCGCGGAGATCGCCGGTCTGTCGAACGAGATCCGGCAGAAGCTCGTGACGGTCGGGCCACGCACGCTCGGGCAGGCGGGGCGTATCGACGGGATGACCCCGGCGGCGTTGACGCTGTTGCTGGCACACGTCCGGAAGAATCGCCGGGTCGAGGTGGCCGCGGGGACGGACGGCGTCGATTTCGGGGAAAGCGAGATCCCCGGGCGGTTCACTGCCGGCAGCGGTGTCGGTGTGGATGGCCGGCCGCGATGACGGGCATCGATTCGGAGAGGCAACGATGAAGACCACACCGGCCGGAGAGGACGGCTCCGCGGCGCTGGACGACGTGATCGCGGTTTCACGTGAAACGACGGCGCGTCTCGAGGCCTACGTCGGGCTCGTGCGGAAATGGCAGAAGAGCCAGAACCTGGTGGCGCCGAGCACCCTCCCCCACATCTGGCGTCGCCACGTCGCCGATTCGGCGCAGGTCCATGCCCTGCTACCGAAGGCGACGCGCTGGGTCGATCTGGGCTCCGGGGCCGGCTTTCCGGGACTGGTGACGTCGATCCTGCTCGCCGAGACGCCCGGGGCGGTGGTCCATCTGGTCGAGAGCAACAAGGGCAAGGCGGCGTTCCTCAGAACCGTCGCGCGGGAGACCGGGGCGCCGGCGGTCGTGCACGACGAACGCATCGAGGATTTCGTCGAAAACTTCTCGGAATCGGTCGACGGCGTGTCGGCGCGGGCGCTTTCGGCGTTCTCGCGGCTGTGCGGTTGGGCAGCGCCGTTGGTGGCTCGAGGAGCCGTCGCGGTTTTCCACAAAGGACAAGATTTTGCGTCCGAATTGGCGGAAGCCACTCTATCTTGGGATCTGGATCTGGTAGAACATATGAGTAAGACGGAACCGACGGGCCGCGTGGTCGAGGTTCGCAAGATCGTTTCACGTGAAATGTCCTGACGGAGCGCCTTTCATGGCCAAGCTCGCCAAGTCGCCTCGCGTTCTCGCCCTGGCCAACCAGAAGGGCGGCGTGGGCAAGACCACGACCGCCATCAATCTCGGCACCGCCCTCGCCGCCATCGGCGAGGAGGTGCTGATCGTCGATCTCGATCCGCAGGGCAACGCCTCGACGGGTCTGGGGATCGATCGGCGGGCGCGTAAGCGCTCCACCTACGACGTGCTGGTCGGCGACCACAGCCTCGAAGAGGTGTTGATCGAGACCGCCGTGCCGCGGCTGTGGGTGGCGCCGTCGACGCTCGATCTGCTCGGCGTCGAGCTGGAGATCGCCGCGACCGCCGACCGCGCCTATCGGCTGCGCAAGGCGATCGCCGACTACATCGAGACGGCGCAGGACGGCGGCCCGCAGTTCAGCTACGTGCTGGTCGACTGCCCGCCGTCGCTGAACCTGCTGACCATCAATGCGATGAGTGCGTCGCATTCGGTGCTGGTGCCGCTGCAGTGCGAGTTCTTCGCGCTGGAGGGTCTGTCGCAGCTGCTGTCGACGGTCGAGCAGGTCAAGGGTGCGCTCAATCCGGAGCTGACCATCCACGGCATCGTGCTGACCATGTACGACGCGCGCAACAATCTCTCCGGTCAGGTGGTGGCGGACGTGCGCGAGCACATGGGCTCGGCGGTCTACGACACGATCATTCCGCGCAACGTGCGCATCTCGGAGGCGCCGTCGCACGGCAAGCCGGCGCTGCTCTACGATCTGAAGTCGGCCGGCAGTCAGGCCTATCTGCGCCTCGCTTCGGAGATCATCCAGCGCGAACGGCGCATCCGGGCCGAAGTGGCGGCCTGATCGATCGGTGACATCGTCCCGGCGTGACGCCGGGATCGGACGGACAGGGGCGGGTCGGCGGCGGCCCGGAACCTCGGGAGGCGACAGTGGAAGAACGCAGGCGGCTCGGACGTGGATTGGCGGCGCTGCTCGGCGACATGGCCGAGCCGGAGATCGCGGCGGCGGAACGCGCCGGGTCGAAGCGGGTGCCGATCGAGATGGTCCACCCCAATCCGCGCAATCCGCGTCGCGCCTTCGACGAGGCCGACCTCGCCGATCTGGCCAAGTCGATCCGCGAGAAGGGTGTGGTCCAGCCGATCCTGGTGCGGCCGGCGCGCGGCATGGCGGGTCATTTCGAGATCATCGCCGGCGAGCGGCGGTGGCGGGCGTCGCAGCGCGCCGGGCAGCACGAGATCCCGGTGATCGTCCAGGACGTCTCCGACAAGGAGGCGCTGGAACTGGCGATCATCGAGAACGTCCAGCGGACCGATCTCAACCCGTTGGAAGAGGCCTTCGGCTACGAGCAGCTGATCGCCGAGTTCGGCTACACCCAGCAGGATCTCGGTGAGATCATCGGCAAGAGCCGCAGCCACGTCGCCAACACGCTGCGCCTCCTCAAGGTGTCGGAGCCGGTGAAGGCGCATCTGCGTTCGGGCCGGATCACCGCCGGTCACGCCCGTGCGGTGCTCGCGGCGGCCGATCCGGAAGGGTTGGCGTCGAAGATCGTCGACGAGGGGCTTTCGGTGCGGCAGGCGGAAGCGCTCGCCCAGGCGCCGCGGCCGAACGACACACCGAAGCCCGGCCGGCCGCGCAAGGACAAAGATGCCGATACGCTGGCGCTGGAGAAGACGCTTTCCGACGCGCTCGGCCTCGCGGTCATCATCGACCACAAGCCGGACGGCTCGGGCGAGGTGAAGGTCCGCTATCGCTCACTGGAGCAGCTCGACGAGGTCTGCCAGCGGCTGCAGCGCGGCTGATCCGGTCGCATCGCATCGCATCGGAGTTCGAGGGGGCGGATCCGTAGGGGTCCGCCTTTTTCGTTTCGGCAGGCTTCGGAGCGGCGGACGATAGGGTGCAATGAGCGAAGCGAATTGCACCTTTTGCGCTACGGCAGACGGAAGAGATCCTGTCGCGCCGGCTCAGCGGCGTGCGGCGACCGATGCGGCCCGGGCGAGCTTCAGAATCGCCTCCGAAACGATGGCGCCGGCCAGATGTGGCTTGGCGCGGCTCTGATGCATGGTCTCGTCGAGGAGGTCGAGGGCGCGGGCGATGCGCTCCTTCGACCACAGGCCGAGCTGGCGGGCGACGACCGGGCGGCGGCGGAAGAAGACCGGCGGCTGCAGGCGCTCGACGACGTCGGTGGCACTGCGACCGGGGCCGATCTCGGCGCGAGCGCGGTCGAGCAGCTGGAAATGGCGGATCAGCATGGTGCCGGCGACCGAGGGCGGAATGCCGGAGGCCTCGAGTTTGCGCAGGGTGGCGTCGGCATCGGCGAGATCGCCGCCGGCGGCCGCGTCGATGAGTTCATCCATGGCGAAGGCGGAAGCGTCGCCGACGATGGCGGCGACATCTGCGAGGGTGATGCGCGGCTGTCCGTGGGCATAGAGGCAGAGTTTGCGCAATTCTCCGCGGGAGGCGAGGCGATCGGCGCCGAGGTGGGCTTCGAGGGCCTCGCGGGCGTCGCGATCGATGTCGAGCTTCGCCTCCTTCAGTTCCTGATCGACCAGGCGGGCGATGTCCTGGGCGGTGTCGGGGTAGCAGGGGATGGCGACGGCGGTCGGATGGTCCTCGACCTTCTTCCTGAGGCCGGTGCCCTTCTTCAGATCGCCGGCCTCGATCACCACCAGCGACCCGGTATCGGGGCGTTCGAGCAGAGGTTGGACGGCGGGCAGGACGTTTCGGGCGCCGCAATCGCGTACCCACACGACGCGGCGATCGCCGAAGAGCGAGACGGTCGTCGCCTCGTCGATCAATCGGGCCGGGTCGGAGGAGATCTCGGTGCCGTCGAGACGGACGAGGGAGAAGGGATCGTCGACCTTTCCGGCGGCCGCCTTGACGATCGCCGAGGCGCGTTCGGCGACGAGGCCGTCGTCCGGGCCGTAGACGAGCACGACCGCCGCCCGTTCGGACGGGCGGCGGATGAAAGGCTCGATCTCCGACGGTTTCAACGCGACCATGATTCGCTTCCGAAACGCCGCGCGCCGACGTCAGCGGTGCGTGGCGAAGAAGACCGCGAGCTTGTTGCGGATGTCGCCGGCGACGACGGTGGCGACGCGGTTCTCGGCGTCGCGCTTGGCGCGGACGTCGGCGTAGCGCTGGGGCGAATAGTCGTAAGCCGCCTGCGCGAAGCTGGTGCCGGTGGTGACGGTGGCGCCGGAAGCGATGTCGACCAGGGCGTAGGTCGCGGTGATCCGCTCGACATAGGCGGACGGCAGATTGCGATAGCGCTCGACGCCGACGGCATTGTCGATCGAGGTCACGGTCAGCTCGAGGCGATAGACCGGCTTGCCTTCGACGTCGCCGGCGCCGCCGTAGAGGCCGAAGACCAGTTCGTTGCGCACCTGCTGGCCGACCCGGCCGGAGACCGCGCCGACGTCGATCGAGCGCATCGCCGGGACGGTGCCGGAGGCCTTGCCGTAGAGCGGACGCGGGCCTTCGGTGCAGCCGGCGAGGCCGGCGGCGGCGAGGCCGAGGGTGGTGCCGAGGACGAGGCGGCGAAGGTGGGCGAACCGATCAGGCGACGACATTGACGATCCTCAGCGGTACGACGATGACCTTCTTGGGGTCCTTGCCGCCGAGCGCGGCCTTGACCGCGTCGAGAGCGAGAACCGCTTCGCGAACCTCAGCCTCGCCCGCCGAACGGGCTATCGTCAACTCCGCTCGCTTCTTGCCGTTGATCTGGATCGGCAGTGTGACCGTGTCGTCGATCACCAGAGCGCGGTCGACCACCGGCCAGGCGGCCTGTGAGACGAGACCGCCGCGGCCGAGCGCCGTCCAGCATTCTTCGGCGAGATGCGGCATCATCGGGGCGATGAGGCGGACGAGGACATCGAGGGCCTCGTCGAGCGCGCTCGCCAGCGTCGGATCGTCGGCGATCGCCTCGGCGGAGGCGACGACGCGGCCGATGGTGTTGGCGAACTCGTAGAGGCGGGCGACGGCGCGGTTGAAGCCGAGCTTCTCGATGTCGTCCTCGACGGCGGCCAGCGTCTTGTGGGTGGCCTTGGCGAGGGCCATGGCGGCGGCGGAGCGCTCGCCCGGACCCTTGCCGGCGGTGAGGGCGATGCCGTCGCTCATCAGGCGCCAGACGCGCTGGACGAAGCGATGGGCGCCCTCGACGCCGGCCTCGGTCCAGATGACGTCGCGATCCGGCGGGCTGTCGGAGAGCATGAACCAGCGGGCGGTGTCGGCGCCCCAGGTCGAGAGGATCTCGTCGGGATCGACGGTGTTCTTCTTCGACTTCGACATCTTCTCGATGCCGCCGATCTCGACCGGGCCGGAGCCGTCCTTCATGGTGGCGGAGCGCTTGCCGTCGACCTCTTCGACGAGGATCTCGGCCGGCGAGACCCACTTGCCCTCGGGGCTCTTGTAGGTTTCGTGGACCACCATTCCTTGCGTGAACAGGCCGGCGAAGGGCTCGTCGAGACCGGCGTGGCCGGTCGCCTTCATGGCGCGGGTGAAGAAGCGCGAATAGAGCAGGTGCAGGATCGCGTGCTCGATGCCGCCGATGTACTGGTCGACCGGCAGCCAACGATCGACGACCGGGCGGGTCGTCGGGGCGGTCTCGTTCCACGGATCGGTGAAGCGGGCGAAGTACCAGGACGAATCGACAAAGGTGTCCATGGTGTCGGTTTCGCGCCGGGCGGGCTTGCCGCACTTCGGACAGCCGACGTGCTTCCAGGTCGGATGATGATCGAGCGGGTTGCCGGGACGGTCGAAGGAGGCGTCGTCGGGCAGCAGCACCGGCAGATCGGCGACCGGGACCGGAACGGTGCCGCAGTCGTCGCAGTGGATCATCGGGATCGGGCAACCCCAGTAGCGCTGGCGCGAGATCAGCCAGTCGCGCAGGCGGAAGTTCACCCGACGCTTGCCCATCGGCGCACCGTCGACGATGCGGGCTTCCAGGCGGTCGGCGGTGGCCTCGAAGGCGGCGTCGACCTCGAGACCGTCGAGGAAGTCGGAGTTGTAGAGGGTGCCGTCACCGTCGAAGGCGACGTTTTCGACCGTGTTGGTCGCCGGATCGGTGCCGCGCGGCAGCACCACGGGCGTGACTTCGAGGCCGTACTTGCGAGCGAAGTCGAGGTCGCGCTGGTCGTGGGCCGGACAGCCGAAGATGGCGCCGGTGCCGTAGTCCATGAGGATGAAGTTCGCCACCCACAGCGGCAGCGTCTTGCCCTCGACAAAGGGGTGCTTCACCCGCAGGCCGGTGTCGTAACCCTCCTTCTCGGCGGTCTCGAGCACGGCGACCGAGGTGCCCATGCGCCGGCACTTCTCCTGGAAGGCGGCGAGATCGGCATCCTTGTCACCCAGCGCCTTGGCCAGCGGATGATCCGGCGACATGGCGAGGAAGGACGCGCCGAACAGCGTGTCGGGGCGGGTGGTGAAGATCTCGAGGGTGGTCTCACCGGACGGACCGGGGGCCGCGAGTTCGAAGCGGACCTCGAGGCCGGTCGACTTGCCGATCCAGTTCCTCTGCATCAGCCGCACCTTGTCCGGCCAGCGATCGAGGCGGTCGAGGGCGGAGAGCAGGTCGTCGGAATAGTGGGTGATCTTCAGGAACCACTGGACGAGCTCCTTCTGCTCGACCAGGGCGCCGGAGCGCCAGCCGCGGCCGTCGATCACCTGCTCGTTGGCGAGCACGGTCATGTCGACCGGGTCCCAGTTGACCTTGGATGCGCGGCGATAGGCGAGGCCGGCCTCGAAGAAGTCGACGAACATCTTCTGCTGGTGGCGGTAGTAGTCCGGCGAGCAGGTGGCGACCTCGCGCTTCCAGTCCAGCGACAGACCCATGGTCTTCAGCTGGTTGCGCATGGTGGCGATGTTCTCGTAGGTCCACTTGGCGGGATGGACCTTCATCTGCATGGCGGCGTTCTCGGCCGGCAGGCCGAAGGCATCCCAGCCCATCGGGTGCAGCACCGAGAAGCCCTTGGCGCGCTTGTAGCGTGCCACCACGTCGCCCATGGTGTAGTTGCGGACGTGACCCATGTGGATGCGTCCCGACGGATAGGGGAACATCTCGAGGACGTAGTACTTCGGCCGCGTATCGTCGTTGGAGGTGGCGAAGACGTCCTTCTCGGCCCAGGTCTTCTGCCACTTCGGTTCGGATTCGCGGGGGTTGTAGCGCTCGGAAGCCATGGATCTCGTCGTCCGTCGGGTCGGGTTCGGGCGGCGCCACGCGAGAGTTCGGGATCGCGCGATGTGCGTCGTCTCTGGTCGGCGCCGACCTTCACCAGAAAGACGCGGACGGGTCAATGGTTTCCGGCCGATTCCGGCGCCTGCGGCAGCGTTCGCGAGAGGGTGCGTGGCGGATCGGTCGCCCTTCGTGCTAAGGCGGCGGGCATCGAGACCCGCGAGGACCGCTCATCCATGACCGCCGCCGACAATCTCGCCGAGATCCGCAACCGCATCACCCGCGCCACCCGCATCGCCGGCCGCCCGGCCGGATCGGTCACGCTGGTGGCGGTGTCGAAGACCTTCTCGATCGAAGAGATCCGCCCGGTGATCGAAGCGGGGCAGCGGGTGTTCGGCGAGAACCGGGTGCAGGAGGCGAAGGCCAAGTGGCCGACCCTGCGCGCCGAGACGGGCGATCTCGAGCTGCACCTCATCGGTCCGCTGCAGTCGAACAAGGCCGGCGAGGCGGTCGAGCTCTTCGACGTGATCCACACGGTCGATCGCGACAAGATCGCCGCGGCACTCGCAGCCGAGATGGCGAAGCAGGGACGGCGGCCGCGGCTCTTCGTCCAGGTCAACACCGGGGCGGAGCCGCAGAAGGCGGGTGTCGATCCGCGGGAGGCGGTCGCCTTCGTCGAGCGGTGCCGGAACGAGCACGGATTGGCGATCGACGGGCTGATGTGCATCCCGCCGGCCGAGGACGCGCCGGGTCCGCATTTCGCGCTGTTGGCCATGCTGGCGAAGGAGGCGGGGGCCGGCGGGCTGTCGATGGGCATGTCGTCCGACTTCGAGACGGCGATCGATCTCGGCGCCACCCATGTCCGCGTCGGCAGCGCCATCTTCGGGACGCGACCGAAACCGGTGTGAGTGCCCGTCGGACGAGTCCGGCGATTCGATGCAATCACGAAATGATTTCGATATCGAAACGATAGACTCGCACAGAGACTCCTGGGCGGCTGTTTCCGCAGTGGTTCGACCCTTCGGTGCAGCGGCGACGAACGGCCGTGGGTGAGACTCTCAGGGGCCTTGGCGTCGATCTTCGATTCGAGCCCGTTTCGATTCGGCCGAAGCGAGGTCGGTCACCGAGCCGTCTGCTCTCTGCCCGAGTCGGTCAGCCGATCACCATCACCGGGTGTGGACCGAGCCGCGGCAACAGCCGGCGCATGTCCTCGGGGCGGAGCGCGACGCAGCCGGCGGTCGGCTCGAAGCCGTCGCGGGCGAGGTGGAAGAAGATGGCACTGCCACGCCCGATCACCCGCCGCCGGACGTTGGCATCGAGGACGATCACCACGTCGTAGAGATGATCGTCGCGCCGCATCACTTCGTGCGATCCGCGGAACGGTAGACGGACCGGGCGATTGTAGCGGCCGTCGGCCACATCGTCGCACCAGCCGTCGTCGGCGCGAATCGGCGAGAGCGGCACCGGACCGCCCGGCGGCAGAGCGCGATCGGCGCGGCGATGGCCGTAGAGCAGGGCGAAGCGGCCGACCGGAGTGGCGCCGTCGCCTTCCCGCTTGAAACGCGTCAGGCCGGAGCGACCGAGGGCGCACGGCAGGGTGATGCCGGCGACGGTGAGGAGGCCGAGATGCGGCGCGGCGCCGGGACGCCGGCGGACGCGAAGGAGACGCGGCTTCGAGGCGGCGGCGGGGCGGCGAAGCGACAAGGGCAACGAGCCTCCTCGAGAATGCGCTCGGAGATCGACCTTCGCCGCGGGCGCGCCACTTGGCAATCGCCGTGTCGCGCAAATGCCGGCGCCGCCCCGGAATCATGCCGGGCGCCGCCCCGGAGATCACCGCTTGCCAGCACCGGCGGTCCGTCGGATCATGACATTTCGACGAAACGGTTCGGGAGGCGGTCTCTTGAGCGAGGGTATGGGCGGCGGCGTGCCGGGGGGCGACGACGCCGGACCGTCGGTGATCCGGCTGGCTCGGGCGAAGGAGGATCGCGAGGTCACCTTCGATCGGCGCGAGCTCTTCGAGATCCTGCGCGTCTACGGGCGGATGGTGGCGAGCGGCGAGTGGCGCGACTACGCCATCGACCATCTCGCCGATCGGGCGGTGTTCTCGGTGTTCCGGCGCACTTCGGAGACGCCGCTCTTCCGCATCGAGAAGACCCCGAAACTGGCGGCGCGTCAGGGCGCCTATGCGGTGATCGACCAGGGCGGGCGCATCCTCAAGCGCGGTGCCGATCTCGCCCGCGTCGTCGCGGTGCTGGAGAAGAAGCCGAAACTCGTCGAAATCTGACGATCACGCCGCACCGAACGATGCGGCCGGCGCTTTCGCGCGGGGGGCTCAGGAGCCGAGCCGCTCGACCCGGCGGGCGCCGAGGATCGGGCCGGGACCGCCCTCGCCTTCCGCCTGCAACAGGATGGCGCACCCTTCCTCGTTCTCGTGGACCATCTCCTGGCGCGGCAACTCGATGCGCAGCGCCTTGCCCTTCCACATGCCGATCGGCTGGAGCGCCTTGACCAGGTGGGTGTAGGTGACGGTCCTGCCGGAGTTCTCGCCGCGGCCGATCGGGATCGTGCGGGTGCGGTCGTAGCGGACGAGCCAGACGGTGGCGCGGGTTCCGGCGAGGGCGTCCGGCCCGTCGGCGATACGAACGACGAGCGAATCGCGGGTCGTCTCGGCGTCGACGTCGACCATCGGCGCCTCGTTCTTGTCGACGAGGGCCGAAACGGTGCTCTCGATCGCGTCGCGATCGCTGCCGACGACATGGGTGCGGCCGTCGATCACCACCTGCGGGGTGTAGACGGTGCGGTCGCCGCGCGCTTCGGCATAGCCGCGTTGGCGCTGGGTGAATTCGGGGCGGGCGGCGGTGTCCTTCCAGCCGAGATAGTCCCAGTAGTCGACGGCGAAGGTGAGCGCGACCAGCGTGTCGTCGGCGGCGAGGCGGCCGAGGAGGGCGTCGGCGGGCGGGCACTTGCCGCAGCCCTGGCTGGTGAAGAGCTCGATGACGGCGCGCGGCCGGCTCTCGCCGGCGACGGCGGCCCCACCCGCGACGAAGACCGTTGCGACGACGGCGGCACATGCGGCGGTGACCGCTATGGCGAGTGCGCCCGGTTTCGTCGACACCTGTTCCACCTCGTCGGGGTTGATGCGTGGCGCGCCGACGTCGTCCAGGGGCGACGGCGTCGGTCGGAACCGCGGGCGGAGAATAGTCCGCTGGTCGGCTCTCGAACCAGTCACTTCGGGGTGAGAACCCGCGAAATGACGGAATTTCGTCGTGAACCCTGGCCGTCGCGACCGATCCGCGCTCCACCGACCGACATTCTCGCGGTTTCCCGTCGCGGCGTCTTCCTGTAAGAGGCAGGCGAGAACCGGTCGCGCCGAGAGGTCGGCGCCTTCAGACGAGCGGACGGGAGCATGTCGACCAGCGTGAAACGCCTCATCGGCCGTTCCCTGTCGCTCGATCGCGGTGGCCGACGGGTGTTGCAGGATCTCTCCTTCGAGGCGGTGGCCGGCAGCGCGCTCGTCGTCACCGGCTCCAACGGCGCCGGCAAGTCGACGCTGCTGCGCCTGATCGCCGGGCTGCTCCGGCCGGTCGCCGGGGAGATCTCCGTCGAGGGCGGCGATCCGGAGCTGACCATTCCGCAGCAGTGCCACTATTTCGGCCATATGGACGCTCTCAAACCGCAGCTGTCGGTGGAGGAGAATCTCGGCTTCTGGCGTACCTTCGCCGGCACGCCGGACGACACGGTGATCGAGGCGCTCGATCGCGTCGGGCTGGCACGTCTGGCGACGCTGCCGGCGGCGTATCTGTCGGCCGGCCAGCGGCGGCGCCTCGCCTTCGCGCGGCTGCTCGTCACGAAGCGGCCGATCTGGCTGCTCGACGAGCCGACCTCGGCGCTCGACGCGGCGTCGGAGGCGCGGTTGCTCGAGATCGTCGGCGAACATCTCACCGCCGGCGGTCTGGTGGTGGCGGCGACGCATCTCGCCCTGCCGTTCGAGCGCATGGACAGCCTGCGCCTCGGCGCCAGCGTGGTGGAGGCGGCATGAGCGCGCTCTCCTCCCTCTTCGTGCGCGAGATGAAGCTCGCCACCCGGGTCGGCGGCGGCGCGCTGATGGGGGCGCTGTTCTTCCTGATCGTGGTGACGGTGGTCCCCTTCGGCGTCGGACCGGACCTCAATCTCCTCGCCCGAATCGGTCCGGCGATCCTGTGGATCGGCGCCCTGCTCGCCACGCTGCTATCGCTCGATCGCCTGTTCCAGGCCGACCGCGACGACGGCGGGCTCGATCTGATCCTGATGGGCGAAACGCCGCTCGAGCTGGTGGTGCTGGTGAAGTGCCTGGCCCATTGGACGGCGACCGGGCTGCCGCTGGTGATCGCCTCGCCGGTGCTGGCGATCTTCATGAACATGGAGCCGGTGGCGATCGGTGCGACGACGCTGACGCTGGCGGTCGGTACGCCGGCCCTGACCTTCGTCGGGGCGATCGGCGCGGCGCTCACCGTCTCCTTGCGGCGCGGCGGGCTGCTGCTCGCCATCCTGGTGTTGCCGCTCACCGTGCCGGTGATGATCTTCGGGGTGTCGGCGGCGACGGCGGCGGTCCAGGAACCGGTGCCGTTCGCCACGCCGTTCTCGATCCTCGCCGCGCTCGGACTGTTCTCGATGGTGCTCGGGCCGATCGCCGGGGCGGCGGCGCTGCGCTTCGCCGGCGACTGAGGTCACGTCGACTTGATCCGTCGCAAGGCGTTGCGGCCGAATACGCCTCATTGATGCCGCGCCGTTCGGGCTCTAGAACGGGTCGCGACGGAGAAGCAGAGCGGAAGCGGTGGGCCGGAAGGTCGCCGACGACGCCGGGACCCGAGACGGGGACCCCACGGGACGAGACGATGCGTCTGATCGATTACGCCAATCCCACACGTTTCCTCGGCCTGTCGGCGACGCTGCTGCCATGGCTCGCCGCGGTGACGGCGATCACCTTCGCGGTCGGGCTCTACATGGTCTTCTTCGTCGCGCCGGCCGACTATCAGCAGGGCGAGACGGTGAAGATCATGTACATCCACGTGCCTTTCGCGTGGTTGTCGATGTTCTGCTACATGACCATGGCGGCCTCGGCTTTCGGCACGCTGGTGTGGCGCCATCCGCTCGCCGACGTTTCGGCCAAGTGTGCGGCGCCGATCGGTGCGGCCTTCACCTTCCTGGCGCTGGCGACCGGTTCGCTGTGGGGCAAGCCGATGTGGGGCACCTGGTGGGTGTGGGACGCCCGCCTCACCTCGGTGCTGGTGCTGTTCATCATGTATCTCGGCCTGATCGCACTGCAGGAGACGATCGAGGATCCGGCGCGGGCCGCCAAGGCGAGCGCCATCCTGACGCTGGTCGGCGTCGTCAACATCCCGATCATCAAGTTCTCGGTCGACTGGTGGAACACGCTGCATCAGCCGTCGTCGGTGTTCCGCATGGGCGGATCGACCATCGCGACGTCGATGCTGGTGCCGCTCCTGGTCATGGCGGTCGCCTTCACCCTGCTCTTCCTCGTCTTCCATCTCATGGCGATGCGCAACGAGATCCTGAGGCGACGGATCCGCGCCATGCGCATGATCGAAGCGGCGGGAGCGGAATGACCATGTTCGGAAACCACGCCGGCTTCATCTTCGCCGCCTACGGCATCGCCATTCTGGTGATCGCGGCGCTGTTCGTCTGGATCGTCGTCGACGGTCGCAGTCAGCGCCGGCAGCTCGCCGATCTCGAATCTCGCGGGGTGCGTCGTCGCTCCGAGCGCAGCGCCGACGGAGGAACGGCATGAACGACACGCCCGCCGAACCCGAAGCCGAAGCGACGGGCCGACCCGGCAACCGGCGCATTCTGGTGGCGCTGCCGGCGATCGTGTTCGCGGCGCTGGCCGGGCTCTTCCTCTATCAGCTGGAGAGCGGTCACGACCCGCACAAGCTGCCGTCGGCGCTGGTGGGCAAACCGGTGCCCGATTTCGCCCTGCCGGCGCTCGAGGGCATGTCGCGCGACGGCAAGCCGGTGCCGGGGTTCGGCAGCAGCGAGCTGAAGACGCCGGGCAAGGTGACGGTGGTCAACGTCTTCGCGTCGTGGTGCGTGCCGTGCCGACAGGAGCACCCGATCCTGTCGCTGATCGAGAAGGATCCGCGGGTTCGGCTCGTCGGGCTGAACTACAAGGACCAGCCCGAGAACGCCCGCCGGTTCCTCGCCGCGCTCGGCAATCCCTATTCGGCGATCGGTGCCGACGAGAAGGGGCGGGTCGGGATCGACTGGGGCGTCTACGGCGTGCCGGAGACCTTCGTCGTCGATGCGACGGGCACCATCACCTACAAATTCGTCGGTCCGCTGTCGGAAACCTCGTTGAAGCAGGTTCTCGCACCGGAAATCGACAAGGCGGCGGCGCGCGGCAAGCCCGCCTCGTGAGGGGGCCGGCGCGCCGAAACACGCCGACCGATCGTTTCGAAGCGATCAGTAGCAGACCCGCACCCGACGCCAGCGCCAACGCGGGCCGTAGCTGGTCATCACCCGGACGCGGCGACGCTCGGTGTAGCATCCGTCGCGACGCCAGTGACGATGGCGGCGGAAGCCGGGCGGCGGCGGGGCTCCGACGATGACACCCGAGCCGGGAACGATGATCTGGGCTTCGGCGACGGCGAGACCGTCGGCGAAGAGGATGCCGGTGGCGAGCGCGAAGGCGGTGATGATCTTCTTCACGGGGTTCTCCTCTCTTCGTGGCGAGGCGCCGCTGTGACGTCGCCGGCGGGCACGGACTCGCGGGCGACGGGGTTCCCTGCCACCAGACTGGCGGGTCGAGGATGAACCTCGTCTGAACCGCCGCGCCTTTCGGCCGAATGGGCGAAAACGACGAACGGCCGGCCCTTTCGGGCCGGCCGTCGCGATTTTGGATGGTGCGGTGGTCGACGATCACCGCCTCGCGGCCGTCACGAGCAGTAACGAACCTTGCGCCAACGCCAGCGCCAGCCGTGGTCGGTCAGCACGCGGACGCGCTTCCGCACGATCCGGCAATCGGTATAGCCGTCGTAGAAGCCGTAGACGCCCGGGGGGACCAGCAGTCCGGGGCCATACCAACCGCGCGAGCGGTGATGACGGCGCGGGCCGTCCCAGCGATGGCGCGGCGCGCCGACGAAACGGCCGGACGGGGGACGATGGATCCCGCCCATGCGCGGGCGCGCGGACGGCATGCCGGCCATCGGCGGGCGGTGCATTCCCGGCTGAGCGGCGGCGGGGGCACTGTCCACGACGGCGGTCAGTCCGGCGAATGCGACGACGGCGGCGAGCGCCAGGAGCGTCTTCTTCCACATGAGGTCACCCTCCTTCGGCGAATTCATTCGATCTCATCGAAGGCCGTGCCGACCTCCGTTCGCGAAATTCCATGGTCGTACCGTACTGCAGGAGCCGTGAACGATCCCTGAGGCCGTCGTTAATCGGCCGTTCACGACGGAAAGCCGCGAAGAGGCCGCTCACAACGCCTCGCCGCGCAGCAGTCGCGGGATCGATCCGCCGACGCCGGCGGCCTCACCGATGAAGCGCGCCTTGAGGGTGGCGAGGCGATCGACGACGCCGAGGCCGAAGTCGCGCAAGGCCCGGAGCGGGCCGAGGTCGTTGGAGAAGAGGCGATTGAGCACGTCGGTGACGATGCCCATCTCGACAGCGTCGAAGCGGCGCCAGCGCTGATAGCGCTCGAGTACGTCGATGCGGCCGGGATCGAGGCCGAGACGGCGGGCTTCGACGATCACTTCGGCGAGGGCCGCGACGTCGCGGAAGCCCATGTTGAGGCCCTGGCCGGCGATCGGGTGGATGCCGTGCGCGGCGTCGCCGACGAGAGCGAAGCGCGGCCGGACGAAATCGCGGGCGAGCGTCAGGCCGAGCGGGAAGGCCTTCGGCTTCGCCAGCACCTCCACCGCACCGAGATGGCGGCCGAAGCGGCGCTCGAGTTCGAGGCCGAAGGTGAAGTCGTCGCCCTTCACCAGACGGTCGGCGGTGGTGGATTTCTCGCTCCACACCAGCGACGACCGGTGGCGGCCGGCGGCATCGTCGGTGAGCGGCAGGATGGCGAAGGGGCCGGAGGGCAGGAAGTGCTCTTCCGCCCGGCCATCGTGCGGCCGCTCGTGAGCGACCGTGGTGACGATGCCCGACTGGCCGTAGTCCCAGCGCACCACACCGATGCCGGCGAGATCGCGTAGTTTCGAACGGACACCGTCGGCGGCGACGAGCAGGCCGGCGGAGAGGGTCGCGCCCGAAGCGAGGCGGACGTCGACGCGGGTCTCGCCGACGTCGAAGCCGGTCACCCGTTCGGGCATCAGAACGGCGACGCCGAGGTCGCGCGCGGCGGCGAGAAGGGCGGAGACCATCACCGCGTTCGGCACCATGTGGGCGAAGGGTTCGCCGGTCGAAAGCGCCCCGTCGAAGGTGAGGAACACCGGGCGAACGGCATCGTCGAGACGCGAATCGGTGACGATCATGTCGACGATCGGCTGGGCGTGTGGGGCGATCTCACCCCAGACGCCGAGGCGTTCGAGCATGCGGCGGGCGGCGGCGGCGATCGCCGAGGCGCGGGCGTCGGGGCCGGCGGTCGGCGGGGTCGGGTCGATCACGGCGACGGTGAGACGCGGATCGCCCTGCTTCAGCGCCAAGGCCAGCGAGGCCCCGACATGGCCGCCCCCGGCGACGACGACATCGAATTCGGACGACATGGGGCGCAATCCTCGCTTCTCCGCTCCGCCGCGCGGCGGCCGGTCGGTCATCACTCATAAACCGGGCGCGCCGCGAAGGCCACCGACGGACGATCGTCGACTTGACGCGGTCCCGGTCGCCGGCTCACCTTCGGAGAGAGACTTTCCCTATTCGTCCATCTCTTCTCGGGAATCGCCATGTCCTCCGCCGTCGCCGGGCTGTTGCAGATCCTCGACCTCGAAAGGCTCGAGGTCGATCTCTTCCGCGGACGTAGTCCGCAGGTCGGTTGGCAGCGCGTTTTCGGCGGGCAGGTGATCTCGCAGGCGCTGGTGGCGGCGACACGGACGGTGACCGGGCGGCCGGTGCACTCGTTGCACGGCTATTTCATGCGGCCGGGCGATCCGTCGGTGCCGATCATCTACGAGGTCGACCGGATCCGCGACGGTGGCTCCTTCACCACGCGGCGGGTGCGCGGCATCCAGCACGGTGCGGCGATCTTCTCCATGGAGGCATCGTTCCACATCCGCGAGGACGGTCTGGAACATCAGATGCCGATGCCGGAGACGACCGCGCCGGAGCTTCTGCCGGGCGAGGCGGAGCTCAAGGCCAAGTTCCTGTCGAAGGCGCCGCCCAACGTTCGGCACTATTGGGAACGGGAGCGGCCGATCGAGATGCGGCCGGTCGATTTCGATCACTACCTGAGCCGTCACCGACGCGAGGCGAACCAGCAGGTGTGGGTGCGCACGACCGGAGCGTTGCCCGACGACCCGGATATCCACGCCGCGGTCCTCGCCTACGCCTCGGACTTCACCCTGCTCGACACCGCGCTCTTCGCCCACGGCCGGTCGGTGTTCGACAAGGACCTGCAGCTCGCCAGCCTCGACCACGCCATGTGGTTCCACGCCCCCTTCCGGGTGGACGACTGGCTGCTCTACGCCCAAGACAGCCCCTATACCGGCGGCGCACGCGGCTTCTGTCGGGGGTCGCTGTTCACGCCGGACGGCCGGCTGGTGGTCTCCACCGCCCAGGAAGGCCTGATCCGCCGGGCGCGGCCGAAGAGCTGATCCAGCCTCACCGATCGAACCGACGAGTGTTCACCCGTCCGCGACGCCGCCGTCGCGCGCTCGGCGGCCGCCGATCGAGCGGCGGTCCGATCGTGGCGACGGGATGACGGTGTGCGGCCGCGATTGCCTGTCTTTCGATCAACCCTCTTCTGCGGCAGGTCATCGCGAAGACGGCGAAAATCCGGCCCGGATCACCGGCCGCTCGTAACTCTGCACAAAATCGCGGCACAAATGACGGCGGAATCGGGGCGCAGCCGACGAATCCCCGCCGAGCCGCCCATATTTTATGCAAACGCTGAATCGAGATTGAGCGGACCGATTCGCGAAATGCCTCGAAATTGGTGTTTTTTCAAAGAGTTGCCGCGATCGCGAGGGAGTTGGCACGAAGCTTGATTCCAAGAGGGCGGCGCCGACGGACCATGGGCCCGCCGTCACCATTCGTCAGTTCAGGGCCCACCATCGGGCAACAGGCAAACGGGAACCACCACATGAAGTTCGTGATGGCCATCATCAAGCCGTTCAAGCTGGACGAGGTGCGTGACGCCCTCACCGCGATCGGCGTCCAGGGTCTCACCGTGACCGAGGTGAAGGGCTACGGCCGCCAGAAGGGTCATACCGAGATCTACCGCGGCACCGAGTACGCGGTCAGCTTCCTGCCGAAGATCAAGATCGAGATCGCGGTCGGCACCGACCAGGTCGACAAGGTTGTCGCGGCGATCTCCTCGGCCGCCAAGACCGGCCAGATCGGCGACGGCAAGATCTTCGTCTACGGCATCGACCAGGCGGTTCGCATCCGCACCGGCGAAACCGATTCCGAAGCGCTCTGAGTTTCCAGGGGAGTCATCCGAATGAATCTCGTACGTACTCTTCACCGGGGCGCCGACGCCGCCAAGACCGCCGCGCTCGCGGCGGCCATGAGTGCCTTCGCCGCCATGCCCGCCCTCGCCCAGGACGCTGCCGCCGCCGCCGCCGCTCCCAAGGTGGACAAGGGTGACACCACCTGGATGCTGATCTCCACGATCCTGGTCATCATGATGACCATTCCGGGTCTGGCGCTCTTCTACGGTGGTCTCGTCCGCGCCAAGAACGTGCTGTCGGTTCTGGTCCAGGTGTTCGCCGGCTTCTCGATGATCTCGATCCTCTGGGTCGTCTACGGCTACTCGCTCGCCTTCACCGGCGCCGGCAAGGCCGAAGAAGTCACCGCTCTGACGCCGTTCATCGGCACGCTCGACAAGATGTTCCTCTCCGGCGTGACCATCGAGAGCGTCGCCGAGACGTTCACGAAGGGCGTCTACATCCCCGAGCTCAGCTTCGTCATCTTCCAGCTGACCTTCGCCGCGATCACCCCGGCGCTGATCATCGGCGCCTTCGCCGAGCGCATCAAGTTCGCTGCGGTCATGATCTTCCTGGTGATCTGGTTCACCTTCTCCTACCTGCCGATGGCCCACATGGTCTGGTGGTGGGGCGGCCCGTCGGCGCCCGACGCTCCGTCGGGTCTGCTGTTCGGCTGGGGTGCTCTCGACTTCGCCGGCGGCACGGTCGTTCACATCAACGCCGGTGTCGCGGGTCTCGTCGGCGCCATCGTCCTCGGCCGTCGCGTCGGCTTCAACAAGGACAACATGGCTCCGCACAACCTGCCGATGACCATGATCGGCGCGTGCCTGCTGTGGGTCGGTTGGTTCGGCTTCAACGCCGGCTCCAACCTCGAGTCCAACGGCCTCACCGCTCAGGCGATCCTCAACACCACCGTCGCCACCGCCGCGGCCGCCCTGGCCTGGATGTTCGTCGAGTGGCTGACCCGTGGTCACGCCTCGGTGCTGGGTGCCGCTTCGGGTGCCGTCGCCGGTCTCGTCGCGATCACCCCGGCCGCCGGTCTCGCCGGTGCGGGTGGTGCCATCGTCCTCGGCGCCGTCGCCGGTGTGGTCTGCCTGTGGGCCGTCGTGTCGCTGAAGCCGATGCTCGGCTACGACGACAGCCTCGACGTCTTCGGTGTGCACGGCGTCGGCGGTATCGTCGGTGCGCTGGGCACCGCGATCGTCGCGGCCCCGTCGCTCGGTGGCTTCGGCGTCGGCGAATACACCATCGCCGGTCAGCTCATGACCCAGGCCAAGGCCGTCCTCGTCTGCATCGTCCTGACGAGCGTCGTCTCCCTGGTCGCCCTCTACGTCATCAAGCTGCTCTTCGGCGTCCGCGTCTCCGAGCAGGCCGAACGCGAGGGTCTCGACATCTCGACCCACGGCGAACGCGCCTACAACTGATGCGAACGGGATCGGCGGTCCGCCGCCGATCCCCCTTCATCGTTCCTCCCTGGACTTCTCGAACCCCGGACGGCCCGCCGTCCGGGGTTCTCTCTTTCGTGACACCCGGTTCGAAACGGCCCGAGCGAAGGCGCGCCGGGGTCACAAGGCGAGAACGTCGGTGCGGGAGCGGGCTTGGTTAACAGCGCCTTAACCGTCGACCTCTAGGCTCGGATGCGACAACGGACGTTCGAGCTCCATGACCGCATCGACCATCGCATCCCCTTCTCCGAGCACCGAGGCGGCGAACGCGACCTTCGTGTCGCCGTTCCAGCGGCTCGCCGATCTTCTCGCTCCGATCCAGCCCGGTCGCGCGCCGATCAATCTGACGGTGGGCGAGCCGCGCCATGCGGTGCCGGGCTTCGTCGGGCCGGTTCTGGCGCGTGAGATCGACGGCTTCGGTCGCTATCCGGCGATTCGCGGCACCGACGCCTTCCGGCAGGCGGTGGCGGACTGGCTCGATCGGCGCTACGGGCTCGTCGGCGCGGTCGATCCGGAGCGGGGCGTGCTGCCGCTCAACGGGTCGCGCGAGGGGTTGTTCTTCGCCGCGCTCGAGGCGAAGCGGCGCTCGAAGAAGCCGGCCGATCGGCCGGCGATCCTGCTGCCCAATCCCTTCTATCAGGCCTATGCGGCCGGTGCGGTGGCGGCGGGTTGCGAGGCGGTGATGATCGACGCCGGACCGGAGACCGGCTTCCTGCCCGATCTCGAGGCGCTTCCCGAAGCGCTGCTCGATCGGGTGATCGCGGTCTACTACGCCTCGCCGGCCAACCCACAGGGCGCGGTGGCGAGCCGGGCCGACTGGCGGCGGGTGATCGAGCGGGCGCGGGCGCACGACTTCATGCTCTTCGCCGACGAGTGCTACTCGGAGATCTATCGCGGCGATGCCGCGCCGGAGGGCGTGCTTTCCGCCGCGCACGATCTCGGCGCCGGGCTCTCCCGGGTGGTCACCTTCAACTCGTTGTCGAAGCGCTCCAACCTGCCGGGATTGCGCTGCGGCTTCGCCGCCGGCGATCCCGATTTCCTCGCCGCCTGGGTGGGGTTCCGCAGCATGGCGGCGCCGCAGGTGCCCGGACCGGTCCAGGCGGTGGCGATGGCGGCCTTCGGCGACGAGGCCCATGTGATCGAGAACCGGCGGCTCTACGACGTCAAGTTCGAGGCGGCGTCGCGCATCCTCGGCTCGCGATACGGCTACGCGACGCCGCCGGCCGGCTTCTTCCTGTGGCTCGACGTGGCGGCGCTCGGCGGCGGCGAAGCGGTGGCGGTGCGGCTGTGGCGCGACGCCGGCGTGCGCACCGTGCCCGGCGGTTATCTCTGCGGGATCGGGCCGGACGGCCACAATCCCGGGGCGGCCCATCTCAGGGTCGCCATGGTCGAATCGCCGGCGCTGACGGAAGAAGCGCTCGGCCGCATCGTCGAAACCCTCGGCTGAGACCGAGAGACAGGAAGGGGACGCTCCTCATGCGTTCGGCACGTTCGGTTCCGACCCGCTCGGCGCCCGCCCAGGACATCCGGCAGATCCTCGCGCGAAATCTGCGTGGGGCGGCCGGGCTCGCCACCATCGCAGGGCTCGCCGCGGTGGCGGCGGCGCTCGCCACCTGGTCGGCGACCGATCCCAGCCTGTCGAACGCCACATCGGCTCCGGCGAAGAACGCGCTCGGCTTCTTCGGCGCGTCGATCGCCGATCTGGCGATGCAGCTCTTCGGTCTCGCCTCGGCGACGATGTTGCCGCCGTTCCTGGTGGTCGGCTGGCGCCTCGTCACCGGCGAAGCGGGCGGCTTCGACCGCCGCTTCGGGGTGTGGTGGGTGATCGCCACGATCGCCGCGGCGGGTGCCTTCGCGGCGCTGCCGCTCGCCGACGGCTGGCCGCTGCCGGTGGGTCTCGGCGGCGTCGTCGGCGACATGCTGATCCGCATGCCGCAGCGTCTCTTCGGCGAAGGCGAGATCATGCGCATGGTGCTCGTCGCCGGCTTCGGTGGCCTCGCCCTCTACGCCTATCTCCGGGCGCTCGCCTGGGTCGGGCCGGATCCGACGGTGGTCGAGGAGGACGAGGTCGACGGGGATTGGGACGACGATCGCGGCGGCTTCATGCCGCTCGCGCACCTGCACCACACGTTCATGGTGGTGCGGGCCAATCTGCTGCGTTTCTTCGGGTTCCGCTCCTCGACCCTCGACAATCGCCGCCACGGCCTGTCGCTCGGTCGTCTGTTCGATCGCTTCCGCCATCGCCGTGCCGATCGCTATGACGACGAGGACGACTACGCGCCGCGTCCGAGCGTCGGCCTGAGGCCGCGTCCGGTGCCGCAGCGGGTCGAGCCGGCCTTCGCGCCGGCGCCGCGCCAGGCCGCGCCGCGGGTCGCTGCGCCGCCGGCTCCGCCGGTGGAGGAGGAATGGGAGGACGACGAACCGCCCTTCGAGCCGGAGATCCAAGAACGCGAGATCGCGCCGGCCCCTGCCCCGGCGCCGCGTCCCGCCGCGCCGCAGGTGTCGCGCGGACCGGCGGCGCAGGTCGCCGCCGACCGTCGCGTCGCGGTGACGCCGGCCGCCAAGCCGCCGACCCCGGGCAAGCCGGGGGCGCGCGACGTCGGCATGCGCGACGACGTCGTCGAGACGGAACGCGGTTACCAGTTCCCGCCGCTGTCGCTGCTCGCCGAGCCGAAACGCATGGGGCCGGACCGCGAGCTCTCCGAAGACATCCTCGAGGGCAACGCCGGGACGCTCGAGGGCGTGCTCGACGACTTCGGCATCAAGGGCGAGATCAACCACGTCCGCCCGGGCCCGGTGGTGACGCTCTACGAGCTCGAGCCGGCGCCGGGGGTGAAGTCGTCCCGCGTCATCGGGCTCGCCGACGACATCGCCCGCTCGATGAGCGCGGTCTCGGCCCGTGTGGCGGTGGTGCCGGGGCGCAACGTCATCGGCATCGAGCTGCCCAATCAGCGGCGCGAGACGGTCTTCCTGCGCGAGCTCCTGTCGAGCCGCGACTTCGAAGGAACCAAAGCGAAGCTCGCCTTCTGTCTCGGCAAGACGATCGGCGGCGAATCGGTCATCGCCGATCTCGCCCGCATGCCGCATCTCCTGGTCGCCGGCACCACCGGTTCGGGCAAATCGGTGGCGATCAACACGATGATCGTGTCGCTGCTCTACCGGCTGACGCCGCAGCAGTGCCGGCTGATCATGATCGATCCGAAGATGTTGGAACTGTCGGTCTACGACAATATCCCGCACCTGCTCACCCCCGTCGTCACCGACCCGAAGAAGGCGGTGGTGGCGTTGAAGTGGACGGTGCGCGAGATGGAGGACCGCTATCGCAAGATGTCCAAGCTCGGGGTGCGCAACATCGACGGCTTCAACGCCCGCGTCGCCGAGGCGAACGCCCGCGGCGAGGTGCTGACCCGCGAGGTGCAGACCGGCTTCCATCGCACCACCGGCGAGCCGATCTTCGAGCAGGAGGAGCTGGCGCTCGAGCCCTTGCCCTACATCGTCGTCGTCGTCGACGAGATGGCCGACCTGATGATGGTCGCCGGCAAGGAGATCGAAGGGGCGATCCAGCGCCTCGCCCAGATGGCGCGCGCCGCCGGCATCCACATCGTCATGGCGACGCAGCGGCCGTCGGTCGACGTCATCACCGGCACGATCAAGGCCAATTTCCCGACCCGCATCTCCTTCCAGGTGACTTCGAAGATCGACAGCCGAACCATCCTCGGCGAGCAGGGGGCGGAACAGCTCCTCGGCCAGGGCGACATGTTGTTCATGGCCGGCGGTGGTCGTATCCAGCGTGTCCACGGGCCGTTCGTCTCCGACGAGGAGGTCGAGAAGGTGGTGGCGCACCTGAAGAAGCAGGGCGCGCCGCAGTATCTCGAGGCGATCACCGCGGAAGAGGACGAGGCGGTGCCGGGCGACGAGATGGGCAATCTCGAGGAGTCGGCCGATCTCTACGACAAGGCGGTGGCGCTCGTCCTGCGCGATAGGAAGGCCTCGACCTCCTACATCCAGCGGCGGCTGCAGATCGGTTACAACCGCGCCGCTTCGCTGATCGAGCGGATGGAGCGCGAGGGGCTGGTCGGCGCGGCCAACCACGCCGGCAAGCGCGAGATCCTGGTGGGCGAGGGGGACTGATCTCCCTCACCCCGGTTCCGCCACGATGGTGGGGTAGCTCCTCGCCGAAAGGGTCGGGGCCGGTGCGGCGAATCACCGAGACGGTTCGCCCGCGGGTCCTTCACAGACATCCACGAGGTCCATCGATGCCGTCGTTCGCCACCTTCCGCCGTCTCCTCGCCGCCGCCGCCTGCGTCGGTGTGGTCGCGTCGCTGCCGACCGCCGCCGTGGCGCAGCAGGCCAAGGCCGGCGCGCCGACGGTGCTCGCCGCACCCGGTCCGGGCGTGAAGCCGGCCGGCCTCAGCGCCCAGCAGAAGGAGACGCTCGGCGCGATCAACAAGTACTTCAATTCGGTGCGTACGCTGAACGGCGAGTTCGTCCAGTTCGGCCCCGACGGCGAGAAGTCGGGCGGCGAATTCCACATGTCGCGGCCGGGCAAGATCCGCTTCATCTACGCCAAGCCGTCGCATCTCGACATCATCGCCGACGGCATCGACGTGATCGTGCGCGACATCAAGAACCAGACGCAGGATCTCTATCCGCTGTCGAAGACGCCGTTGCGCTTCCTGCTCGCCGACCGCATCGACCTGACCTCGGAGGCGAACATCACCAACGTGTCGATCGAGCCGGATCTGGTGTCGGTGGTGCTGGAGCAATCGACGGTGTTCGGCGACGGACGCCTCACCATGGTCTTCGACCGCAAGACCTCCGAACTGAAGCAATGGACGGTGACCGACGCGCAGGGCTACGATACGTCGGTGGCGGTCTACAACGTCACCGCCAACCAGCCGGCCGACGAGAAGCTGTTCAAGATCGATCGGACCATCATCCGCTGACGTCCCTCGCGGCTCGACGCCGGCGGTGGGATCCCACCGCCGAGGTCACCCTTGCCGCTGTCCATCGCCACCTGGAACATCAATTCGGTTCGCCTGCGCCTGCCGATCGTCGAGCACTATCTCGAGAGCCGCGCGCCCGACATCCTGTGCCTGCAGGAGACCAAGTGCCCGGACGGGTCGTTTCCCGCCGCGGCGTTCCGTAGGCTCGGCTACGAGCACGTGGCGATCCACGGCCAGAAGGGCTATCATGGCGTCGCCATCGTCTCGAAACGGCCGTTCCTCTCCGTCGACAAGCGCGATTTCTGCGAGAAGGGCGATGCGCGCCATCTCGCGGTGACGATCGACACGGCGATCGGGCCGATGGATCTGCACGATTTCTACATCCCGGCCGGCGGCGACGAGCCGGATCCGGTGGTGAACGACAAGTTCGCCCACAAGCTCGCCTTCCTCGACGAATTGAAGGCCTGGCTCGGTTCGGGGGCGTCGGCGACGCCGGCGGTGGTCGTCGGCGATCTCAACATCGCGCCGCTCGTGGAAGACGTCTGGTCGCACAAGGCGCTCATCAAGGTCGTCTCGCACACGCCGATCGAGACCGAGACCTTCGAGACGATCCGCAAGGGTGGCGAGTGGATCGACGTCATGCGCCGCTTCGTGCCGGAGTCGAGTAAGCTCTACACCTGGTGGAGCTATCGGGCGGCGGACTGGAACGCCGCCGACAAGGGTCGGCGGCTCGATCACGTCTGGGCGAGCCCGCATCTCGACGGCCGTCTTCTCGGCATGGAGGTGCTCAGGGAGGCGCGCGGCTGGGAACGGCCGTCCGACCACGTGCCGGTCGAAGCGATCTTCGACCTGTGAGCGGCGGCGGCGGTGGCGGTCACCCCGGGTGAACTGTGACATTTCCGCCGATTCGACCGGCCGCGAATCGTCATGATTCGACATGGACTTGATGCGCGACTCGGGTGGACTACGATTCTCTCCGGGTGCATCGCGGCGAAGCGATTCGACCGCGGGACCGAGTTCGGATTAGGGATCCGGCAGGTCGCTTCGCGACGCCGGATCCGGCTCGCCGAAAACGCCCTTGTTCGGACGGCGCATTTTCGGCGAACGGACTACGAACTTCTGATGAGATCATCCGAAGTTCGTAGGAGGGCCGGATCCCCGGTCCTCGGGCGAGACCGGAGGGACCTGACGATGCCGCGCCTCTTCACCGGTCTCGAGCTTCCCGAAGATCTCGGTCGGTCGCTCTCCTTCCTGCGCGGCGGACTGCCCGGCGCCAAGTGGATCGACGTGGAGAACTACCACGTCACCCTGCGCTTCATCGGCGATATCGACGATCCGACGGCCGCAGAGATCGCCCACGAACTGCGACGGGTGCGTCGGCAGCGTTTCGATCTGAGGATCGAGGGGGTGACCGCCTTCGGCGGGCGCCAGCCGCATTCGCTGATCGCCAAGGTGACGCCGGTGCCGGCGCTGATCGAATTGCAGGCGGAGCACGAGCGCATCTGCCAGCGCCTCGGGCTTCCGGCCGAGCCGCGCAAATTCCTACCGCACGTCACCATCGCTCGCTGCAAGGCGGTGACGCATTCGGCGGTGGCGCAGTGGCTGGCGCTGCGCGGCGGTTTCACCGGCGGGGCGTGGACGGCGGAGCGCTTCGTCCTCTACTCGTCGCGCGCTTCGCGTGGCGGTGGTCCCTACATCGTCGAGGAAGCCTTCGACCTCGAGGCGCCGCGCGGCGGCGGTCTCGGAGTCGGTCTCGGGCGTGGCGTCTCGCGGGTGCCGCCGATCATCGGCCGCAATCACCCGCGCTTCGCCACGCCGGTGTGAGCCGGCTCACGCCGGATCGGGCCACCCCGTCACCGACTTCAGCTCCAGGAAGTCCTCGAGGCCGAAGGTGCCGCCTTCGCGGCCGATGCCGGACTGCTTGTAGCCGCCGAAGGGAGCGCCAGGGGTGCGGGGGACGCCGTTGACGTGGACCATGCCGGCGCGGATCGCCCGGGCGACGCGCCGGACACGGGCCGGGTCGCCGGTCTCGAGCCGCGACGAGAGGCCGTAGGGCGTGTCGTTGGCGATGGCGATCGCTTGCTCCTCGGTGTCGAAGGGGATGATCGCCAGGACCGGGCCGAAGATCTCCTCGCGGGCGATGGTCATGTCGTTGGTGACGTCGGCGAAGACGGTCGGGCGGATGAAGTAGCCCTTGTCCAGGCCTTCCGGGGCGTCCGGGCCACCGGCGACGAGGCGGGCGCCCTCCTGGATGCCGATGCGGATCAGATTGCGGATCTTGTCGCGCTGGGCTTCGGACACCACCGGGCCGATGTGGCGGCCGGGCTTCGACGCCGGGCCGACCTCCGTCTTGGCGGCGATCGCCGCGGCGACCTCGACCGCCTTGTCGTAGATCGGACGCTCGACCAGCATGCGGGTCGGCGCGTTGCAGGACTGGCCGGTGTTGCCCATGACGGCGAGGGTGCCGCGCTTCACCGCCGCTTCGACGTCGCAGTCGGCGAAGATCAGGTTGGGCGACTTGCCGCCGAGTTCGAGCGCGACCTTCTTGATCGTGCCGGCGCAGGCGCGCATCACCGCGGCGCCGGCGCGGGTCGAGCCGGTGAAGCTCATCATGTCGATGTCCGGGTGGTTCGACATGGCCTCGCCGACGGTCGGGCCGTCGCCGACGACGAGGTTGAAGACGCCGGCCGGGAAGCCGGCTTCGTGGATCATCTCGGCGAAGAGCAGGCCCGAGAGCGGCGCGATCTCGGAGGGCTTCAGGACCACGGTGCAGCCGACGGCGAGGGCAGGGGCGACCTTCAGCGCGATCTGGTTCATCGGCCAGTTCCACGGCGTGATCAGGCCGCAGACGCCGATCGGCTCCCAGAACAGCCGGTCGCCGGAGCCGTCGGGGTTGAGCGGCCGTTCGAAGGCGAAGCGGTCGAGGGCGGCGATGGCGCCGGTCACTTCCTCGAGGCCGGCGGCCGCCTGGGCGCGACGGGCGAAGTCGATGGGGGCGCCCATTTCTTTCGAGATCGCCTCGGCCATCTCGTCGTAGCGGGCCTTGTAGACCTCCTCGAGCCGAACGAGGGCGGCGCGGCGCTCGGCCTGCGGGGTGGCGGCCCAGGCGGGGAAGGCGCGGCGGGCGGCGGCGACGGCGCGGTCGACGTCCGCCGCCGACCCGAGCGAGACGATCGCCGCGACCGATTCGTCGGAGGGGTCGATCACCTCGAGGGTGCGGGGGGCGAGCGGCGCCACCCAGGCGCCGTCGATGTAGAAATCGGTCTTGGTGGTCGGCATGGGAACTCCCGAGAGTGGCGTCGGAGCCGGCCGGAGCCGGTTTCGTGGTCGATGGGCGAGTTTAGGTCGCGAAGTACGGAGCGCCAGAGGGCGGCGAGCAGGTCTCCCCCGCCGTGATGCCGGCGGCGTCAGGTGGCGAAATCCGGGTCGGTCACCGCCAGCCGGCGCTTCACCGAGACGAGATGGGCGTCGATGTCCTCGATCGCCATCTGCGCAGCGGTGTGGGCGGCGACTTCGGCCGGGACCGGCACGAGGCGGCGGCCGGTGCTCTCGGCGAGGATCTGCACCTCGGCGGCGCGTTCGAGGAAGTAGAGGTCGTCCCAGGCCTTGGCGATGGTCGAGGCGACGACCATGACGCCGTGGCTGCGCATGAAGACGATGTCCGCGTCGCCGATCGCGGCGGCGATGCGGTCGCCTTCGCGTTCGTCCAGTGCGAGGCCGCCGTAGACCGGATCGACGGCGACGCGACCCCAGAACTTCAGGGCCGACTGGCCGGCGAAGACCAGGGGATCGCCTTCGACCATGCACAGCGCCGTCGCCCGGGGCATGTGGGTGTGAAAGGCGACGCGGGCGCGCGGCAAGCGGGCGTGCAGGCGCGCGTGGATGTGGAAGGCGGTCGCTTCCGGCACGCCGTCACCGGCGACGACGTTGCCGTGGAAGTCGCAGACGAGCAGGCTCGAGGCGGTCACCTCGGAGAAGGCGCGGCCGTAGGGGTTGACCAGGAAGAGGTCGTCGGAACCCGGCACCATCGCGGAGAAGTGGTTGCACACTCCCTCCGACAGGCCGAGGGCGGCCGCCATGCGGAAGCAGGCGGCGAGATCTATCCGCGCTTCCCAGGTGGCTTCGGCGTCGAGAACCGCGAGGTTCGAGCCGGTCGGTCGGCGGGGTGCGGTGATCTTCAGGTCATGAGCCACGATGGACGCGTCCTCCGGGGGCGAGCGGGGCGTCAGGATCGCGGCGGCGGCGGCGATGCGCAAGAGGGGGGGATCCTGGGGAGCGCCGACGGTCCGGTGGTCAGTGGCAGCCGCCGCAGTCCTTCGAGCCGCAGGCCGACTTCGAGGCGCAGGCGGCGCCGTTCTTCAGGCCGATGCGGGTCCTGAGGCTTCCCGGCATCCAGCGCAGGGCGAGAAAGGCGGCGGCGCCGAGGACGATGCCGTAGATCAGGGTCGTCTCGTTCATCTCAGGAGTGCTCCGGCGATGTGGAACGTGGCGAAGGCGGCGACATAGGCGAGCGCGAACTGATAGGCGAACATCACCGCCGGCCAGAAGCGCGAATTGGTCTCGCGCCGCACCACCGCCAGGGTCGAGACGCACTGCGGGGCGAAGACGTACCAGACCAGGAAGGAGAGGGCGGTCGGCAGCGACCAGGCGGCGGCGAGCACCGGCTGCAGCGCCCGACCGACCTCGTCGCCGGTGGCGGAGAGCGCATAGACGGTGCCGAGGACGCCGACGGCGACTTCGCGCGCCGCCATACCCGGGATCAGCGCCACGACGATCTGCCAGTTGAAGCCGATCGGTTCGAAGACGGGCGCCAGGAAATGGCCGATGCGGCCGGCGATCGACCAGTCGATGGCCGGTCCGGTCGCGCCTTCCGGCGGGGCCGGGAAGGTGGAGAGGAACCAGATCAGGATCATCAGCGCCAGGATGACGGTGCCGGCCTTGCGCAGGAAGGCGCCGGCGCGGATCCACAGGCCCAGCGCCACGTTGGCCGGCGCCGGCATCTTGTAGTCCGGCAGTTCCATGATGAAGGGCTCGGGCGCCTCGCGCCAGATGAGCTTCTTCATGACGAAGGCGACCGCCAGCGCCGAGACGATGCCGGCGGCGAAGAGGCCGAACATCACCAGCCCCTGCAGGCCGAAGCCGCCGAGGACACGACGGTCGGGGATGAAGGCGGCGATGATCAGGGTGTAGACCGGCAGGCGCGCCGAGCAGGTCATCAGCGGCGCCACCATGATGGTGGCGATGCGGTCGCGCCGGTTCTCGATGACGCGCGCCGCCATGATGCCGGGGATGGCGCAGGCGAAGGACGACAGGAGCGGGATGAAGGCGCGGCCGTGCAGGCCGGTGCCGGCCATCAGGCGATCCATCAGGAACGCCGCCCGCGCCATGTAGCCGAAATCCTCGAGCAGGATGATGAAGAAGAAGAGGATGACGATCTGCGGCAGGAAGACCAGCACCGCACCGACGCCGGCGAAGATGCCGTCGACGACGAGGCTCTTCAGCAATCCGTCGGGCAGGACGCCGCCGACCTCGACGCCGGTCCATTCGATGGTGGCCTTGATCAGGTCCATCGCCGGCGCCGCCCAGGAGAACACCGCCTGGAACATCAGGAAGAGCACGGCGAGCAGGATGACGATGCCGAAGACCGGGTGGAGCAGCACCGCGTCGAGCTTGCGGGTGAGGTGCTCGTTGCCGGGGTGGAAGGCGCATTCGTGCAGGATGCGGGCGGCCTCGGCGTGGGCGGCACGGATCTCGGCGGCGGAGGGCTCGCGCCAGCCGTGCTCGGTCGGCGGATCCTCGTGCAGCGGCAGGGTGTCGATGGCGGACAGCAGCGCGGCGGTGCCGCCCTTCTTGATCGCCACGGTGGAGACGACGGGGATGCCGAGTTCCTGCGATAGGCGCTCGACGTCGATACGGCCGCCCTGGCGCTCGACCACGTCCATCATGTTGAGGGCGAGGACCATCGGTCGGCCGACGGCCTTGAGTTCCATGACCAGACGCAGGACGAGGCGCAGATTGGTGGCGTCGGCGACGCAGACGACGGCGTCGGGGATCTCCTCGCCGGCGAGGCGACCGAGGACGACGTCGCGGGTGACGATCTCGTCGGGGCTGCGGCCGCGCAGCGAGTAGGTGCCGGGCAGGTCGAGGATCTTCACCGGCCGGCCGGAGGGGGTGACGAAGGACCCTTCCTTGCGCTCGACGGTGACGCCGGCGTAGTTCGCGACTTTCTGGCGCGAACCGGTCAGAGCGTTGAAGAGGGAGGTCTTACCGGAATTGGGGCAGCCGACGAGAGCGATCTCCGGCGCGGCGGGGCCGTTCATGCCTCAAGCCTCGGCGACGAGGATCACGTCGGCATCGCGACGGCGCAGCGCCACGGTGAGGTCGTCGACACGGACGGCGATGGGATCGCGGCCGATCGGACCTTCCTGGAGGATCTCGACCCGCGCACCCTCGACGAAGCCCATCTCGAGCAGGCGACGCTCCATCTCCGTCCAGGTGATGGTGAGGTCGGCGGCGGGCGTGAGGCCGGTGACCCAGCCGGACCAGCCGCGCGACCGGCGTCCGAGCCGATCGGAGGTGTCGGCGACGAGGCCGGCAGGAACGAGATCGGCGGTGGCGATGTCGACGGCGAGACTCATGGACGGACGCGGCCCCGGTTGGCTTCACACCTTTGCAATAACGACTATGCAAATCATTCGCAATAAGTAGATTGCCGAGGCCTCTCGGGAATTGGTCGGATGTGGTGAATCCGCCACCTTCCGGGCTGCGCCGCGTCGTCGCAGGGCGGATCCCGGCGTCCCGCGGCGGGTCGGCTCGGCCGGTCGTCCGGAAACGACGAAGACCGGACCACGGCCCGCAGGGCGCGATCCGGTCTTCGGCAGAGCGTGGCGGAGACGCGTCGCCTCAGGCGGCGCCGGCCTTGGCGAGGCGCTTGCGGTCGTTGGGGTCGAGGTGGACCTTGCGCAGGCGGATCGACTTCGGCGTCACCTCGACCAGTTCGTCGTCCTGGATCCAGGCGAGCGAACGCTCGAGGGTCATGCGGATCGGCGGGGTCAGCTTCACCGCCTCGTCCTTGCCGGCGGCGCGGATGTTGGTGAGCTGCTTGCCCTTGAGGACGTTGACCTCGAGGTCGTTGTCGCGGGTGTGCTCGCCGATGATCATGCCGCGATAGACCTTGGAGCCGGGCTCGATCATCATCGGGCCGCGATCTTCCAGCTTCCACATCGCATAGGCGACCGAGTCGCCCTGGTCGTTGGAGATCAGGACGCCGTTGCGGCGGCCCTGGATCTCGCCCTTGTAGGGGGCGTACTCGTGGAACAGGCGGTTCATGATGGCGGTGCCGCGGGTGTCGGTCATCAGTTCCGACTGGTAGCCGATGAGGCCGCGGGTCGGCGCGTAGAAGACCAGACGCAGGCGGTTGCCACCGGACGGGCGCATCTCGATCATGTCGGCCTTGCGCTCAGACATCTTCTGGACGACGACGCCCGAGAACTCCTCGTCGACGTCGATCAGCACCTCTTCGATCGGCTCCAGCGTCTCACCCGACTCCTCGTCCTTCTTCATGACGACGCGCGGACGCGACACGGCGAGTTCGAAGCCCTCGCGACGCATGGTCTCGATGAGGACGGCGAGCTGGAGTTCGCCGCGGCCGGAGACGAAGAACGAGTCCTTGTCGGCCGATTCCTCGATCTTCAGCGCGACGTTGCCCTCGGCCTCCTTCATCAGGCGATCGCGGATGACGCGGCTCGTCACCTTGTCGCCCTCGGTGCCGGCGAGCGGGCTGTCGTTGACCAGGAAGGACATGGTGACGGTCGGCGGGTCGATCGGCTGGGCGGTCATCGCCTGGGTCACCGAGGGATCGCAGAAGGTGTCGGCGACGGTGCCCTTGGTGAGACCGGCGATGGCGACGATGTCGCCGGCTTCGCCGAGTTCGATCGGCTGGCGCTCGAGACCGCGGAAGGCGAGGATCTTGGAGACCCGGCCCTGCTCGAGCAGCGAACCGTCGTGGTGCAGCACCTTGATGGTCTGGTTCGGCTTCACCGTTCCGGAGGTGATGCGGCCGGTGACGATGCGGCCGAGGAAGGGATTGGCCTCGAGGATGGTGCCGATCATGCGGAAGGGGCCTTCCTCGACGTGCGGCTCGGGCACGTGGGAGAGCACGAGGTCGAGGAGCGGCGCCATGCCGTCGGTCTCCGGACCCTCCGGAGAATAGGCCATCCAGCCGGAGCGGCCCGAGCCGTAGAGGATCGGGAAGTCGAGCTGGTCCTCGGTGGCGTCGAGGGCGGCGAAGAGATCGAAGACCTCGTTGACCACCTCCTGGGCGCGGGCGTCGTGGCGATCGACCTTGTTGATGGCGACGATCGGGCGCAGGCCGACCTTCAGCGCCTTGCCGACGACGAACTTGGTCTGCGGCATCGGACCCTCGGCGGCGTCGACCAGCACGATGGCGCCGTCCACCATGTTGAGGATGCGCTCGACCTCACCGCCGAAATCGGCGTGGCCGGGGGTGTCGACGATGTTGATGCGGGTGTCCTTCCAGACGATCGAGGTCGCCTTGGCGAGGATGGTGATGCCGCGCTCCTTCTCCAGCTCGTTGGAGTCCATCACGCGTTCGGCGACGCGCTGGTTCTCGCGATAGGTGCCGGACTGCTTGAGGAGTTCGTCGACCAGCGTGGTCTTGCCGTGGTCGACGTGCGCGATGATGGCGATGTTGCGGAGCTTCATGGGAACGCCTGCCGGGTTCGGGGCCGCCACGATGCTTTGGGCCGCCCGCGTCCTGTTCGGATGATCTGTCACGGATTTGCGCCGTCTCTACTCGCTTCGCGGGGCTTTCGCAAGCGCGAGAGGGGGCGGCGCGCCGGCGCGGTCCGCCGTAGCCGGTCCGTCGCTCTCCCATGGAAGGTACGCATGACGGCCATGCGACGGTCGGCTCGACATTTTATAAGTCTCCCTTATCATATGCTCCACATATATGATGGAGGTCCCATGACGACCGATCCGGCGGACGAACCGCTCGGCATCCTGTTCTCCGACGTGGCGCGGCTCTTCTGGCGACGATTGGAAAGCGCGTGGAGCGCAGCCGGTTTCGATGTCGGCTCGGCCGAGGTGCGGGTGCTGATGACCATCGTCGAGCAGCCGGGACTGCGTCAGGCGCAGCTCGCCGAGAGCCTCCACATCGAGCCGATGACGCTGGTCGGCCATCTCGACCGGCTGGTGCGGCGGGGTTTGGCCGAACGGCGGCCCGACCCCGGTGACCGGCGAGCGAAGCTGGTGCATCCGAGCGAGCGGGCGGCGGGTGTGCTCGAAGAACTGCGCGCGGCGTCCGCGGGGGTGCGCACGGCGCAGACGGCCGGGTTCGACGAGGCGGAGATCGCGAGTTTGCGGGGGCTCCTGCAACGGGTCCGGGGCAATCTCGCTGCCGCGCCCCGAGGGGAGGCGCGCGCATGACCGCGACCGTCACGGCGCCCGCGCTCTCCGCCACACGAACCGTGCTCATCGGCGGCATGCTGACGGCGCTCGCCTCGATGTCGATGGCGCTCTACACGCCGGCGATGCCGACGCTCGTCGCCGCCTTCGGCACGACGATGGCGATGGTGAAGACCTCGCTCACCGCCTTCTTCGCCGGTTTCGCCCTGTCGCAGTTGGTCTGTGGTCCGGTGTCCGACGCCTTCGGCCGGCGCTTCGCCGCGCTGCTGTTCCTCGCCCTCTACACCCTCGGCAGCGTCGGTGCGCTGTTCGCCGAGACGATCGAGACGCTGATCGCGGCGCGCGCCCTGCAGGGAGTCGGTGCGGCGATCGGGGTCGGCGTGTCACGGGCGGTGGTGCGCGATCTCTTCACCGGCGAGGAGGCGGCGGGCATCCTCGCCACCATCGGCATCGTGCTGTCGATCGGCCCGGCGATCTCGCCGACGCTCGGCGGTTTTCTGCTGGCGCTGTTCGGCTGGCGTGCGGTCTTCGTCGTCATGGCACTGTGCGGGATCACGGCCCTGGTCGTCGTGTTCACGGCTCTGCCGGAGACCAATCGCGACCGTGATCCGGCCAAGGCACGGCCCGATCGGGTGATCGCCACCTATGCGATGTTGACGCGCGATCGACGCTTCCTCCTGCCGGTCCTGTCGATCGGCTTCTCGGTCGGGGCGATCTTCACCCTGGGCACGCTGCTGCCCTTCGTGCTGATCGAGCGCGTCGGGCTCACGCCGGCGACCTTCGGTGTCGGCATGCTGGCGCAGACGCTGTCCTATCTCTCCGGCGGCGTGGTGGCCCGCGCCCTCATCCCGCGGGTCGGGGCGGAACGGCTGATCCTGCCGGGGCTGATCCTCGGCTTCCTCGGGGCCTGCGGCACGCTGCTCCTCGGCCGGGTCTTCGCCCCGTCCTATCCGGCGGTGATGATTCCGGTCGGGGCCTTCGCCTTCTCGATCTCGCTGGTCATCCCGGGGCTCACCACCCGCGCCATGGCGCTGCACCCGCGGAACGCCGGCTCGGCCTCGTCACTCCTCGGCTTCGTCCAGATGGGCGCCGGCTTCCTCGGCGGCGTCGCGGCGACGGTGTTCGCCGATCCGGTCGTCGGGCTGGGGGTGGTGTTTCCGACGATGCTCGCCGTGGCGCTGGGGGCACGGCTCGTCGATCGCGGCTTCACTCTCGACACCGAATCGAAAGTGCCTCGGGAAGCGTGAAGGGCGGCGAACCCGTCGGTCCGCCGCCCTTCTCAGGATCGTCGTCGATCCGCCGGGATCAGGCGCCCATGCGGTTCTTGCGGCGGCCGAGGGTCCTGAGGCGCAGGGCGTTGAGCTTGATGAAGCCGGCGGCGTCGCGGTGGTCGTAGGCGACCTTGCCTTCCTCGAAGGTGACCAGCTCCTGATCGTAGAGCGACCAGGGCGAGCGGCGGCCGGTGACGCGGACGTTGCCCTTGTAGAGTTCCAGTCGGACCTCGCCGGTGACCGCTTCCTGGCTGCGGTCGATCAGCGCCTGGAGCATCTCGCGCTCGGGCGAGAACCAGAAGCCGTTGTAGATCAGCTCGGCGTAGCGCGGCATGATCTCGTCCTTGAGATGGGCGGCGCCGCGGTCGAGGGTGATGGACTCGATGCCGCGATGGGCGGCGAGCAGGATGGTGCCGCCGGGGGTCTCGTAGACGCCGCGCGACTTCATGCCGACGAAGCGGTTCTCGACCAGATCGAGGCGGCCGATGCCGTTGTCGCGGCCGAGTTCGTTGAGCTTGGTGAGCAGGGTCGCGGGGCTCATCTCGACGCCGTCGATCGCCACCGCGTCGCCCTTTTCGAAGCGGACGACGATCTCGGTCGCCACGTCCGGGGCGTCCTTCGGCGAGATGGTGCGCATGTGGACGTATTCGGGCGGCTCGACCCACGGATCCTCGAGCACCTTACCCTCGGAGGAGGAGTGCAGCAGGTTGGCGTCGACCGAGAAGGGGGCCTCGCCGCGCTTGTCCTTGGCGATCTGGATCTGGTGCTTCTCGGCGAAGTCGATCAGCGCCTCGCGCGACTTGAAGTCCCATTCGCGCCAGGGGGCGATGATCTTGATGTCGGGCTCGAGCGCGTAGTAGCCGAGTTCGAAGCGGACCTGATCGTTGCCCTTGCCGGTGGCGCCGTGGCAGACGGCGTCGGCGCCGACTTGCCGAGCGATCTCGATCTGGCGCTTGGCGATCAGCGGCCGGGCGATCGAGGTGCCGAGCAGATAGTCGCCCTCGTACTGGGCGTTGGCCCGGAACATCGGGAAGACGAAGTCGCGGACGAACTCCTCGCGCAGATCGTCGATGAAGATCTCCTCGATGCCGAGCATCTCGGCCTTCTTGCGCGCCGGCTCCAGCTCCTCGCCTTGGCCGAGGTCGGCGGTGAAGGTCACCACCTCGCAGCCGTAGGTGACCTGCAGCCACTTGAGGATGATCGAGGTGTCGAGGCCGCCGGAATAGGCCAGCACCACCTTCTTGACGTCGTTCGCGGCCATCTCGAGGTCTCCGAGGCATCGCGTGGAGGGAAGGGCGGAAATCGGCCGGCACTCTAGCCATAACGTCGCGCCGCGCAAGGGTGACGCGGCGCATCCGGCATGTCACGAAGCGGCGAAAGAAAGGTGGCAGGCCTATATTTCTACGACCGGAGGTCGCGTACACTCGGTCGTGCGCGACGATCGCGGCAGAGGGAGGGTTCCGCCATGCTGGAAAGGATCGAGTATCGGCTGCTCGACAAGCTCTCGACGCACCTCGAACACGACAAGGATCTGGCCGAGGAACTGCGGGTCGATCCGCAGGCGGCGATCCGCAAGGCCGTGGCCCGAACCAAGAAGGAGAACCCGCCGGTTCCTCCCAACGAGGACAAGATCACCTACCGGACGGCGGTGGTGGTGGTGTTGTCGGCGGTGATCCTGATCGTCGTCGGGGTGGTCGGCTACAAGTGGTTCGCCATTCCCGGTGCCGAAGACCTGAAGGTGCCCGAGTTCCTCGTCGCCATCGGCTCGACGGCGCTGGGCGCGCTCGCCGGTCTCCTGGTGCCGGGCGGCAAGATCGAGAAGTGAGCGCCGCGGCGGCCGTCCCGTCTTGACGGCGTCACGAATAAGGCGACATTCCCGGGCGTCGCAGACCGCCCGGAGTGATCCATGTACCCGCTCGCCACGCCGCTCGCCCGTCGCTCGTCCATCGCCGTCGACGTCGGCGGGGTGAAGATCGGCGGCGGGGCGCCGATCGTCGTGCAGTCGATGACCAACACCGACACCGCCGACGTCTTCGCCACTGCCGAGCAGGTCAAGGCGCTGGCGCGGGCCGGCTCCGAACTCGTCCGCATCACCGTCGATCGCGACGAGGCGGCCGCCGCGGTGCCGAAGATCCGCGACCGGCTCGACGCCTGGGGCATCTCCGTGCCGCTGATCGGCGACTTCCACTACATCGGCCACAAGCTCCTCGCCGATCACCCGGCCTGCGCCGCGGCGCTGGCGAAATACCGCATCAACCCGGGCAACGTCGGCTTCAAGGACAAGCGCGACCGCCAGTTCGCGGCGATCGTCGAGACGGCGATCCGGTACGACAAGCCGGTGCGCATCGGCGTCAACTGGGGCTCGCTCGATCAGGAGCTGCTGACCCGGCTGATGGACGAGAACACGGCGAAAGGCGCGCCGCTGACGGCGCGCGAGGTGATGCACGAGGCGATGGTGCAGTCGGCGGTGCTCTCCGCCGAACTGGCCGAGGAGATCGGCCTTTCGCGGGACAAGATCGTCGTCTCGGCCAAGGTCAGCCAGATCCAGGATCTGGTGAAGGTGAGTTGCGAGATCGCGGCGCGCTCGCCTTATGCCCTGCATCTCGGGTTGACCGAGGCGGGGATGGGCTCGAAGGGGCTCGTCGCCTCGTCGGCCGCGCTCGGCATTCTGTTGCAGCAGGGGATCGGCGACACGATCCGCTATTCGCTCACCCCGGAGCCCGGCGGTGACCGGACGAAAGAGGTGATCGCGGCGCAGGAACTCCTCCAGACGATGGGGCTCAGGACCTTCGCGCCGATCGTCGCGGCCTGTCCCGGCTGCGGGCGGACGACCTCGACGGTGTTCCAGGAGCTCGCCCACGACATCCAGACCCACATCCGCGAGTCGATGCCTGAATGGCGCGGGAAATACCCCGGCGTCGAGGCGCTCGAGGTGGCGGTGATGGGCTGCATCGTCAACGGCCCCGGCGAATCGAAACACGCCGACATCGGCATCTCGCTCCCCGGCACCGGTGAAGCCCCCTCCGCCCCGGTCTTCGTCGACGGCAAGAAGGTCGCGACGCTGAAGGGCGCGGGGATCGCCGAGGAGTTCAAGGCGATGGTGGGGCGGTACATCGAGGAGAGGTGGGGGCGGGGGCCCGCCTCCTGAGCCGGGCTTCGCTCATTCGGCCGCCGCACCGAGGATCGGGCCGCCATTCACCGCCTGGACCAGGACGGCGGTCTTCAGCCTGTCGACCGGCGTGATCGGAAAGGCGGTCTTCGCGCCGGTCCAGCCGCCGAGGCGTACGAGATCGCGGACGACATGGCCGTGCGGAAGTTTGCGGCCGGCATTTTCGCCGCGAGCGACGGAGACCTCGAGTACGCCGGGCTGGTAGCGCACCAGCCACACGTCGGCGCCGCCGGCGGGCGCCGCACCGGCGTCTATCGAGACACGGTCACGGGAGAGGTCGACCGCCACGCTGGAGGGTTCGCCGGCAGCGGCGATGAGGGACTCGATTTCACCACGGCGCATGCCGACAGCGCTCACCCGACCGTCGACGACGATCTGCGGGGTGAACGGGCCACTCTCGCCGAGAGCCGGCTCGTACGCGTATTGGCGCGCTGTGAACTCGGGCTTGCCGAAGATGTCCTTCCAACCGAGTCGATCCCAGTACGTGACGGCGAAACTCAGGGCGAGGACGTTCTGGCGGTCCATGATGCCGATGAAATTGGCGTTGGCCGGCGGACAGGAGTTGCAGCCTTGGCTGGTGAAGAGTTCGACGACGACCGGTCGCGAACCGGCGGTCGCCGTCACTGCAGTGGCGAGCTCGACGGCAGTGAGAACGGTGACGGCGATGGTGGTTCGAATCGACATGGGACGCTCCCGTGACGCGACGGATCGGCGCTTGGCGCCTCGATTCCGTCTTCGTCGGGTCGGAAGCGATGTTACCTTCATCACGCGGGATTGATCGGCGTAGGCCTCCTCACCCCCGCTCGTCGTGGGTCGCCATCACATCCCGGATCCGCCCGATCTCCGGCGCCAGGGATGCCAAGCGCTCGGCGATGCGGTCGCGCAGAGTGACGGCGATCTCGGGGTATTCCCCGAGCATGCGGCGGAAGAGGGAGCGGCGGACGGCGAGGACGCGGGCGCGGCCGACGGCCAGCGCCGTCGCCGGGCGTTTCGTCTCGACGATCAGCGCCAATTCGCCGATCAGCGCGCCGGGGCCGAGGCGGTCGAGGATCTTGGGCGGGGTCTTCGTCTCGTCGACGAGATCGATGCGACCCTCGACCAGGACGAAGCCGCCTTCCGCCGAATCGCCGGCGGAGAACAGGAAGCGGCCGTCCTCGATCTCCCGGCTGTCGGCGGAAAAGGCGATGAGCTTCAACGGCTCCGCCGGAATCCCGTCGAAGAAGGGAACGCTCTTCAAGAGTTCGATGTCGCGTTCGAGAGTCATTCGACGGGCGTTCGCGGGTTGCGGCTTCGCTAGAGGGCTTCAGGCCTGCCGGCTCGGTGGGGCGGAGGGATCAGGGAACCAGTTTGTAGCCGCCCGCCTCGGTGACGAGAAGCTCGGCGTTCGACGGATCGCGCTCGATCTTCTGGCGCAGGCGATAGATGTGGGTCTCGAGCGTGTGGGTGGTGACGCCCGAATTGTAACCCCAGACCTCGTGGAGGAGCACCTCGCGCGTCACCGGCTTCTCGCCGGCGCGGTAGAGATACTTCAGGATCGCGGTCTCCTTCTCGGTCAGCCGCACCTTGGAGCCGCGCTCGTCGACCATCAGCTTGGTCGAGGGGCGGAAGGTGTAGCGGCCGATGGTGAAGACGGCGTCCTCGGTCTGCTCGTGCTGGCGCAGGTGGGCGCGGATGCGGGCGAGCAGCACGGCGAATTTGAACGGCTTGGTGACGTAGTCGTTGGCGCCGGCTTCCAGCCCGAGGATGGTGTCGGACTCGGTGTCGTGGCCGGTCAGCATGATGATCGGCGCCTTGAAGCCGCCTTTGCGCAACAGCTTCACCGCCTCGCGGCCGTCCATCTCGGGCAGGCCGACGTCCATGATCAGGAGGTCGATCGGGTCGGCGCGGGCGATGGCGATCGCCTTGGTGGCGCCGTCGGTCGCCTGGGTCTCGAATTCTTCGTAGAGCGACAACTGCTCGACCAGCGCCTCGCGCAGATCGTCGTCGTCGTCGCAGATGAGAATCTTGCGGGCCGCCATGGGCATCCTCTCGTCGTCGCCCCCCGGGGTCGCGTCGACGCCGTCCGCGCCGGCCGAAGCCGCCGTCGGATACGCATCGTGCGGCCGCGAATCCCCCGATCCGCGCCCGCTCGCGACGACGCGCAAGAGACCACCCTTCGCGTCTCCACGCAAGGCGAGGGTCGGAAGGGCTCTCGCGGGTTTGACCGGACCGGCGGGGCGGGCGATGGTGCGCGGCTCGTTCTCCTCGATCGCCCGGTCCATGTCGAACCGTTCCCGACTCTTCCCCGCCCTCGCTCTCCTCGCCCTGCTTCTGCCCTTCGCGTCCGCCCGCGCCCCCGCCGGGGAGCGGCCGGCCGCCGATCCCGCGGTCGAGGCGCGCGTCGCCGATCTCCTGTCGCGGATGAGCCTCGAGGAGAAGGTCGGGCAGATGTTCCTCGGCGGCTGGTCGCCGCAGTTCGACGACAAGGAGATCGTCGACGGGGCGATCGGCATCCTCTCCAACACCGACGAGGTGGCGAACGTCATCGCTGCCGATCGGCGGGCGCGGAGCGTGCGCCACGGCATTCCGCTCATCTTCTCGCGCGACATCATCCACGGCTATCGCACCCTCTTTCCGATGCCGCTCGGCATCGCCGCGACCTTCGACGAGGCGGCGATGGAGACCGCGGCGCTGCACACGGCGAAGGAGGGCTCGGCCCAGGGGCTCGATCTCAATCTCGGGCCGATGCTCGATCTGTCGCGCGACGCCCGCTGGGGGCGGGTGGTCGAGGGGCCGGGAGAGGATCCGTTCCTCGCCCGCCGCTTCGCCGCCGCCGCGGTCAGGGGACTGAAGGCCGGCGGCATGGCGGCGACGCTGAAGCACTTCGTCGGTTACGGCGCGGCCGAATCGGGACGCGACTACAATGCCGTCGATCTTTCCGAATCGCGCCTGCGCGATCTCTACCTGCCGCCGTTCAAGGCCGGTATCGACGCCGGGGCGCAGGTGGTGATGGCCGCCTTCAACACGCTGAACGGCGTGCCGGGCACCGCCAATCCGCACACGCTCACGGAGATCCTGCGCGGGGAATGGGGCTTCGACGGCATCGTCATGTCCGATTGGGACGCGGTGCGCGAGCTCGTCGCCCACGGGGTGGCGGCGGACGAGCGCAAGGCGGTCGAGAAGGCGGTGATGGCCGGCGTCGACGTCGACATGGCGAGCGGGCTCTACCGCGATCATCTGGTCGAGCTGGTGAAAACCGGTCGGGTGCCGATGGCGCGGATCGACGAGGCGGTGTCGCGGGTGCTGCGGGTCAAGTTTCGCCTCGGGCTGTTCGAGCCGGCGGAGAAGCGGCGTTCGCTCGATCCGACGACGGCCGCCGCGGCGCTCGCCCGGCCCGAGACGCGGGAGGCGGCGCGCGACGTGGCGCGGCGCTCCGTGGTGCTGCTGAAGAACGACGGGAACCTCCTGCCGCTGGTCGCACCGCCGAAGCGGATCGCGGTGATCGGCGCCATGGCGGCCGACGCCGGCGACCACATGGGCGCCTGGGGGGCCTTGGGCCGGCGGGAAGAAGTGCCGCTGTTCCTCGACGAGATGCGGACGCGGCTCGCGGCGAAGGGCGTGACGGTCGACTACGAGGCGGCCTGCGACGATGCCTGTCGCTCGACCGAGGGCTTCGCCGCGGCGGTGAAGACGGCGGCGACGGCCGATCTCGTCGTCGCGGTGCTCGGCGAACCGTGGTGGATGACGGCGGAATCGACCTCGCGCACCCGCCTCGGCCTGCCCAATCACCAACAGGCGCTGCTCGACCTGATGGCGGCGACCGGCAAGCCGGTCCTCCTCGTCGTCTTCGCCGGGCGGCCGATGGTGCTGCGCGACGTGGTGCCGAAGACGCGGGCGATCCTCTGGGCCTATTCGCCGGGGACGATGGGCGGAGCGGCGCTCACCGATCTGATCCTCGGCGAGGCGAATCCGTCTGGCCGGCTGCCGATGTCGATGCCGCGGGCGGTCGGGCAGGTACCGATTTCCTACGACCGGCTGCCGACCGGGCGGCCGTGGAAGCCGGGCGACGAACTCGCCACCCGCTACGTCGACGAGGAGATCACACCGCTCTTTCCCTTCGGCTTCGGCCTCTCCTACACGAGCTTCACGATCTCGCCGCCGAAGCTGGCGCAGGGGACCGTCCGTCTCGGCGACACCGTCTCGGCGACGGTCACGGTGACCAACACCGGGACGCGGGCCGGCCGGGAGAGCGTCCAGCTCTACGTCCACGACCTCCTCGCCTCGCGGTCGCGGCCGCGGCGCGAGTTGAAGGCCTTCGCCATGGTGGATCTGAAGCCGGGCGAGAGCCGCGAGGTGCGGCTCGAGGCGCCGGTGGCGGACCTCGGCTTCCATGACGATCACGGGCGCTACCGGGTCGAGCCGGGGCGCTTCGAGGTCTTCGTCGGGGCGGATTCCGACACCGAGAACCGGGCGGTGGTCACGGTGGTGGAGTGAAGGCTCCCGGGCTTCGGGACGGTGCGCGATGCTTCGAGACGACGTCCTGCGGACGCCTCTTCAGCATGAGGCATTCAAGAAAAATTCTTTGAAAACAAACGCCTCATGGTGAGGAGAGCGGCAGGGCCGCTCGTCTCGAACCATCGCGCACTCCGCTACCTCCGCAACGGAGGCGGCCGGGACCGGTACCGGCGCAACGCCTCACCCCTCGCCGACGTCCACCCCGAGGAGGCTCAGCGCCGTCGCCGCCATGATCTTCGCCGAGGCGACCATGTCGTCGACCGACACCCATTCGTCGGGCTGGTGGGCGAGGTCGAGTTCGCCGGGGCCGTAGGCGACGCAGGCGACGTGGGGGGCGAAGCGGGCGATGTGCTTCTGGTCGTAGGTGCCGGGCGAGGCGATGTGGGTCGCCGGGCGATCGAGCACCCGGTGGATCCAGTGGTCGAGGGTGGTGACCAGCGGCGCGTCCGCTTCGGTCATGGTCGGTTCGAAGCCCATCAGATCGAGAACCCGGTAGTCGAGACCGGCGGTGCGGGCCTTCATACGGTCGAGGAGTTCGATCACTTCCGAACGTACCGCCTCGCGGTCCTCTTCGACCAGCCAGCGGCGATCGAGGACGAGGCGGCACGAGTCGGCGACCACCGGGGCGGGCAGGCCCTCGTCGATCGCTTCGGCGAGGCCGCCGTGGATCGAATTGAGATTGAGGGTGGCGTGACGGGCGCCGTCGGGGACGCAGGGCATGCGGGTGCGCCGGCTCGCCAGCTTCGGCATCAGCTCGGTCTCGACGAGCGCCAGGAAGTCGGCCATGCCGCGAATGGCGTTGACACCGAGGAAAGGCATCGAGCCGTGGCCGATGCGGCCGGTCACCTCGACCTCCGCCCACCACACGCCGCGATGGCCGAGGCAGACGCGGTCGACGTCGAGCGGTTCGGGGATGATGACGTGATCGACCCGGCCGGGGGCGAACCAGCCGTGGCGGGCGAGATGGGCGACGCCGCCGAAGCCGCCGGATTCCTCGTCGACGGTGCCGGAGATCTCCAGCGCACCGGGAAATTCGATGCCGGCGTCGAGGATCGCCTCGACGGCGACGATCGCCGCGGCGAGGCCGCCTTTCATGTCGGCGGTGCCGCGACCGTAGACGCGGCCGTCGCGGACCACGCCGGCGAAGGGGTCGACGCTCCAGCCGTGACCGGCCTCGACCACGTCGATGTGGCCGTTGAAGTGGACGCAGGGGCCCGGCCGGGCGCCGTCGCGGCGGGCGACGACGTTGACGCGCGGGTGGGCGTCGCTGTCGCCGGGCGTGCCGTGGGCGCGGACGTAGTCGACCGTGAAGCCGCGGGCGGCGAGGCGGTCGCCGATGAAGCGGGCGCAAGGCTCGTAGGCCTCGCCGGGCGGATTGACGGTCGGGAAGCGGACGAGATCGCAGGTCAGCGCGGTGAGCTCGCCGCGTCGCGCCTCGATGGTGTCGAACAGCCGTTTCAGAAGCATCCGGCCGTCTCCTCTCGCCGCGATCCACGACTATAGGGCGTCGGTTCGCCGCCGCAACGAGGGGCGCGGCGGAGCGTCGGATGGCGAAGGGGCCTTCCATCTGCGATAGTCGGGGTGAAAATCGCCTCGACAGCCGCCGGGAGACCCGCAACAGGCATGCCGAACCTCTTCAGACGCCTCGTCTCCGACCTGATCGCCCGGCGGCCGGAGGCGGCCTTCGATCTCGACGATCCGCGCCTGGCGGTGGCGGCGTTGATGTTCCACGTCATCTCGGTCGACGGCCGGGTGACGCCGAACGAGAAGAGCCGTTGGGAAGAGGAGCTGGCGCGCCGGTTCGATCTGTCGATCGACGAGGCACGGATGCTCGCGGAGGCCGGGCGGACGGCCGAACTCGAGACCGCCGATCCGGCGAGTTTCACCGCACGGCTCCAGCGCAACCTCACGCACGAGGAACGCCTGGATCTGGTCCGCGGCCTGTGGATCCTGGTGCTCGCCGACGGCGTCATCCAGGAGTTCGAGGACAATGTGGTGTGGCGTATCGCCGGTCTTCTCGGCGTCGAGGCGCGTGATCGCATGATCCTGCGAAAGGAGGTCGAGGCCGAACACGAGGCCGCGGCGCTCCGGGCGGCGGAAGACGGCCGTTGATTTTCACTGCGCGCCGTGCCGAGATCGGCGTTCGCCCCGAAACCTGAGATCACCGACGTTCCGAGCCGACCTCTTGACCGATCCCCTCGAAGACCGCGATCCGACCTCGCCGGCGCCGATCCTGGTGGTGCTGCATCAGGACACCTCCACCCCCGGGCGGGTGGGGACGGCGTTGACCCGTCGGGGCCATCGTCTCGACATCCGCCGGCCGCGCTACGGCGATCCGTTGCCCGAGACCCTCGCCCATCATGCCGGTGCGGCGATCTTCGGCGGGCCGATGAGCGCCAACGACGACGACGCCTGGCTGCATCGCGAGATCGACTGGATCGGCGTGGCGCTCACCGAAGAGAAGCCGTTTCTCGGCATCTGCCTCGGCGCGCAGATGATGGTGCGTCACCTCGGCGGCCGTGTGACGGCCCATGCCGCCGGTGAGGTCGAGGTCGGTTGGTACGACATCGAGCCGACTCGCGCCGGGCGCGACCTGATGGGATGGCCGTCGAAGGTCTATCAATGGCACCGCGAGGGCTTCGAAGTTCCGGCCGGGGCCGAGCTGCTCGCCACCGGCCACCGCTTTCCCAATCAGGCGATCCGGGTCGGGCGGCGCGCCTACGGGCTGCAGTTCCATCCCGAACTGACGCTGGCGATGATGCATCGGTGGACGGTGCGCGGCGCCGGCCGTCTCGACAGCCCCGGCGCCCAGCCGCGCCAGCGCCACTTCGAGGGCCAGTGTCTGTGGGGCGACCGCAACCGGTTGTGGTTGGAGCGTTTTCTCGACCACTGGCTCGGAGACGGCGCCAGGATGCCCTGAGCGCTCGCGGGCGCGACCACGCCCGGAAAACGCGAAACCCGCTGCCGGGGGGAGGCAACGGGTCTCGGGTATCGGGGGGTACCAGGGATATCGCTCGTTCGGGGCGGGATACGCCGTCGGGGGGGCTCGGCGTTTCCGTCGCTCGGAGGGTCCGGCCCCGGCGAAGTCCGGGGGCTTGGGGGGCTCGGGTATCCGGGGTCTCCACCGGGGACCGAACCGTCCTTTGCGATGAGGTGAAGATCACCCCTCAACATGGCTCGGCCTTGACCGGATCGTGGCGAAAGCTCGGCCACGATCACGTTTTTCTGAAGAGTGTTGCCGAGGAGCGTCACAGCCGGCGTCACAGCGGCGTCACGGAAATGCTCCGGAACCAGTTCGGCCGGCGGGACCGGACAGCGCGTGCGATTGACCCGATTCGACAACGAGTTATCGTTCTGGAGAGCTGGCTCGCCGGATCTTCGGCGGGCACTTTCGGGGTGCGGGCGTCGGTGGTCGGCGTCGCGGCGAAAGGTCGCTCCGGGGAGGTCGAAGGCGACCGGTGAGTGGACACGACAGACTTCGCGCCTTTCCGGATCGCCGGTTTCGAAATCCCGCCGGGATGATTTCGAGAGCGCTCGATGTCGCGGATGTGGCGGAGCCCGTCGGCGCGGTGGTGGCGCGGTTCGAGTTGCGGTCGGGCGACGGGATCGGTGCGGCGAACGTGGCCGGGGTCGGGGTCCCGGGTGCGACGGTCGGTCGGGTGCCGCCGGCGGCACCCGTCGTCCATCGATTGCCGCAGGCCGGTGATGCGGGCTCGGCCGATCGGCCGGCGAAGCCGGCACGGCCCTCCGCCGGCGCGGACGCGGAGGCTCCGGCGGACCACCCGGTGATCGTGATCGCCGGCGGCGTACCCGCGGGCCGCTCCGAGGCGGATCTCTTACGACAGCTCGTTTCCGTCGCCGAGACGCGGCTCGCCGAACTCGCCGACCGCTCGTCCGGCGCGGCGGAGCGACCGGCGCTCAGCCCGCGCGAACGCGAGTGTCTGCAGTGGACGGCGGCCGGCAAGACCACCTGGGAGATCGCCGGGATTCTCGCGATCTCGACCAACACCGTCGACGGCTACATCGCCGCGGCGACGCGCAAGCTCGGTGCGGTCAATCGCACCCAGGCGGCCGTCGTGGCGCTTCGGCGCGCCCTCATCGACTGACTTCCGGCGCTCGGCCGAGGCAGTTCGATGCCGGATCCGAATCGCGCTTTCCGATCCTCCGTGGCCGGACCGCGGCGGTGGCTCACGAACCGGCGGTCGGCTGCGTCAACGTCATGTCGACCGAGGGCGGCGCCGATTTCCGCTTGCGGGTGAAGATCATCAGCATCGACGGGGTGACGACCAGCGTCAGCACGGTGGCGAAGGCCAGGCCGAAGACGATGGCGCTCGACAGGTGGATCCACCACTGGGTCGAGGGTGCGCCGATCGTCGTCTCGTGATGGATGAGGTCGGGGTTGATACCGAAGGCGATCGGCAGGACGCCGAGGATGGCGGTCACCGCGGTGAGCACCACCGGGCGGGCGCGTTCGCGACAGGTCTCGAGCGCTGCCGCCCGCTTCTCCCAACCCTCGGCGATCAGCCGGTCGAAGGTGTCGATCAGCACGATGTTGTTGTTCACCACCACGCCGGCGAGCGCGATGATGCCGATGCCGCTCATCACCACCGAGAACGACAACTCGCTCGCCATCAGGCCGAGGAAGACGCCGATGGTGGAGAAGATCACCGCCGAGAGCACGAGGCCGACCGAGGTGAACTTGCCGAACTGGGCGAGGAGGACGGCGAAGATCAGGAAGAGGGCGGTGCCGAAGGCTTTCGACAGGAAGGCGGAGGCCTTGCGGCGCTCCTCGTCCTCGCCCTTGAGCTTCCAACGCACGCCGGTGCCGAGGTCGGCCTTCTCGACGTCGGCGATCACCTTGGCCTGCACGTCGGCCGCCTGGATGCCCTCGCGCAGGTTGGCCGAGACGGTCAGCACGCGTTCGCCGTCGACGCGATCGAGGCGGCCGATGCGCTGGGCGGGTTTGCGCTCCATGACGTTGCCGATCGGCACCGAGCCCATCGGCGAGGCGATCCGCAACTCGTCGAGGGTGGCCAGGGTCCGCCGCTCCGGCGGATAGCGCAGCACGATGTCGACGGAATCGGTGGTGTCCGAGGGGCGATATTCGGTGAGCTTGAGGCCATTGGTGACGAGCTGCACGGCGGCGCCGACGGTGCCGACGGAGACGCCGTATTTCGCCGCTTCCGAGCGCTTGACCTCGAGCCGCCAATCGATGCCCGGCACCGGCTTGGCGTCGTCGATGTCGACGATCTCGGGGTGGCCGGCGAGGAGGGCGGCGACCTTCTCGGCGGCGGCCGGCAGCTTCGCCGGGTCGGTGGCGGAGAGCTGTACCTGGATCGGCTTGCCGGTCGGCGGTCCCGCCTGGGGCTTGCGCGGCTCGACCTCGAGGCCGGGCATGCCGTCGGTGCGGGTGCGGATCTCGGCCAGGACCTCGCGCGCCGGGCGGCGCTCGCGCCAGTCGACCAGCTCGAACTGGATGACGCCGACGACGTCCTCGGCGACTTCGCCCGAGCCGCCCTTCTGCTCGCCGACGCGAGTGTAGACGGTCTTCAATTCGGGCATGGCGAGGAGCCGATCCTCGACCGCCTTCACCGCCAGGTTCTTCTCGTGGAGCGAGAGGTTGCCACGGGCGTGGACGTGGACGAGGCCGTAGTCGGGTTCGACCTCGGGGAAGAACTCGACGCCCTTGCCGACGCGGCCGTAGACCTGCGGCACCGCGATCAGCAGCACGACGGCGATGGCGAGCACCGTCTTGGGGTGATCGACCGCCCGGGTAACGAGCGCCATGTAGGCGCCGTCGACCTTCTTCACCTCGTGTTTCGGCGGCCGGCCGAAGAGCGAGCCCAGCGTCGGGGTGAAGATCAGCGAGAAGATCAGCGACGCCGACAGCGTCGCGATCAGGGTGATCGGCATGTACTTCATGAACTCGCCGACGACGCCGGGCCAGAAGAGGAGCGGCGAAAAGGCGGCGACGCGGGTGGCGGTGGCGGCGAAGACCGGGCCGGCCATGCGTTTGGCGGCCAGCGCATAGGCCTCCTTCGGCGGCATGCCCTCTTCCATCCGTCGTTCGGCGAATTCGGCGACGATGATGGCGTCGTCGACCAGCATGCCGACCGCCAGGATCAGCGAGAACAGCACGACGATGTTGACCGTCAGCCCGGCCAGCGACAGCCACATGATGCCCATCAGGAAGGACGTCGGAATGGCGAGACCGATCATCGTCGAGGCGCGGAAGCCGAGCGCCCACAGGATGACGACGAAGACCAGGATCACCGCCACCAGCACCGAGTTCTGCAATTCGGCGAGCAGGCGACGGATGTCGGTCGACTTGTCCTGGCTGAAGCCGACGTGGACACCGGCCGGTAGCCGCTCGGCGAACTTGCCGGCCACCCATTTCACCGCGTCGACGGTCTCGATCAGGTTCGAACCGGTGCGCTTGACCACCTCGATGGCGATCGCCGGACGGCCGTCGATGCGGGTGATCGAGGTGGCGTCCTTGAAGGTGCGACGCACGCTCGCCACCTCGAGGGCGCGGATCACCGCGTTGGACCCGGCGACGATCGGCAGATCGGCGATGTCGGCGAGGCCCTCGATGAGCGACGGCACCTTGACGGCGTAACGGCCCTGCGAGCCCTCGAGCGTGCCGGCGGCGACGAGCTGGTTGGAGCCGGCCGCGACCGCCAGGAGCTGGTCGAGGGAGACGCCGTAGCTGTCGAGCAGCATCGGGTCGACATTGATCTCGACGAGATCGTCGCGGGCGCCCTGGAGGTCGGCGGAGAGTACGCCGGGCACCTGCTCGATCAGTTGGCGCAGCTCGCGGGCGAGCGCCGTCAGCGTGCGCTCCGGCGCCTCGCCGGAGAGCGTGACGACCAGGACCGGGAAGAGCGAGAGATTGACCTCGTGCACCGAGGGTTCGTCGGCCGAGGTCGGCAGATCACGCTTGGCGTCGTCGACTTTGGCGCGCACGTCGGCGATCGCCTTCGACGAATCGAAGCCGGCATTGAACTCGAGCAGCACGAAGCCACCGCCCTCGAAGGCCTGGGAGCGCATCTCCTTGACGTTGGTGACCGACTTCAGCCGCGTCTCGATCGGCCGAAGCAACAGGCGCTCGGAATCCTCCGGCGAGATGCCGCGCAGGCTGAGCTGGACGTAGACGATCGGGATGCGGACGTCCGGTTCCGCCTCCTTGGGGATGGCGAGATAGGAGAAGGCCCCGGCGACCAGGGTGAAGACCAGACAGACGATGGTCAGCCGCCAGTTGCGGATGGCGATGTCGACCGGGTTCATTCGAGGTTCTCCGCGGTCACCGTCTCGCCCGCCTTGACGAACTCCTGACCGGCGACGATCACGCGGGCGCCGTCCGGCACACCGCCGAGCCACAGGCCCCGGGGTGTGTCGTCGAGGAGTTCGACGGGGGCGAAGACCACTTTGGAGGCGGCGTCGACGAAGCGGACGCCGATGGTGCCGTCGTCGGCGAGGCTCAGCACCGAGCGCGGCAGGCGGACCGCCGCCATCGGTTCGGAGGGCAGCGAGATCTCGGCGGTGAGGCCGGCGGCGATGTGGTTCTCCGGGTTCGCCGCCTCCACCTCGATGCGATAGGTGCGGGTGCGCTCGGCGGCGGAACGCGACACGTAGGAGACCTTGGCGGGGACGGTCTCACCGGAAACGAGGCGGATCTCGGCCGGCCGACCGACGGCGACGCGGACGACGGCGCGCTCGGAGACCTCGCCGGCGACGACGATCGGATCGAGCGACAGCACGGTCGCCACCAGGCGGCCGTCGCCGAGCGCCTGACCGCGTTCGACCGGAATCTGGTCGACGATGCCGGCGATCGGGGTCACCAGCGTCTTCTTGTCGACTTCGACGCGGGCGATCTCCAGCGCCGCCGCCGCGGCGTCGACGGCGACGCGCGAGGCGGAGAGGTTGAGGCGCGGATTGGCGCCGGTCTCGGTCAGGCGGGCGGCGGCGTCGTATTCGGCCCGGCGCTGGGCGTATTGGGCTTCGGCCTGTTTGAGCGCCGCGCCGCGGCCCTCGTCGGCGAGGCGGGCGACGACGGTGCCGGCGGGCACGGTCGAGCCCTTGGCGACCGGCAGTTCGTCGACGATGCCGGGTCCGCGCGTGCTCACCGCCACCGTCTTGTTGGCTTCGGTGCGGCCGGAGACGATGAGGCTGCGGCGATAGGGCTCGGCGGCGACCTTCACGACGCCGACCTTCTTCACCACGGTGGGTGCGGTTTCTGCGGCGCGGGCCGGGGTGGGCCGCGAGCCGGAGGAACCGAACTCGCCGAGCCCGACCCACACGCCGACGGCGCCGAGTACGACCACGGCGGCGATCTGATCGAGTTTCGGCCAATTCATGACGGCAGAGACCTTTCGAGCGCAGAGCGGTGCCAATCGACCGCCTGCGGAGAGAAGCAACAGAAGACGACGTGCGAGGGCGGTGCGCGCAACGTCTCGGCGAGGACGGTGGTCACCGCGATTTCCGCGGCTTCCTCGCCGGGAAAGCCGTAGATGCCGGTGGAGATCGACGGAAAGGCGATCGTCTCCAGATGATGTTCGCGGGCGAGGCGCAGCGACGCGCGGTAGCAACTCGCCAGCAGGTCGGCTTCGCCGTGGCCGCCGCCGCGCCACACCGGACCGACGGTGTGGATCACGTGACGGGCGGCGAGCGCATGACCGCCGGTGATCCGCGCCTCGCCGGTCGGACAACCGCCGAGAGGGATGCACTCGGCGAGTAGGCCCGGGCCGGCGACCCGGTGGATGCGCCGTCGACACCGCCGCCGCCGCGCAGAGCGGCGTTCGCCGCGTTCACCACCACGTCGACGTCGAGCGTCGTGATGTCGGTGACGATCACGTCGTAGCGCACCGCGGCGCGGGAGACGGTATGGATCATGGCGTGTGATCCGTCCTGTCGAACACTCGTACGGCGACCCTGACTTAGGTGAGGTATGACGGCGGGTCGAGGTGTTTTCATGTCCACGGTGGCGTTTCGTCGCGGCGAGACGAAATCGTGCAACACTTCAGAAATTCCGCATGTCCCCAACGGCTCGCCGCTCGCTCCCGTGATCTCGGTGACCCTGTCGGCGAATTCGTCCGTAGGATGCCGTCCAGAACGTGTCGACCATGTGTATTCGCCGTCATATCGGAGAAATCCGCCTCGTCACGAGGTCGTTCGATTTCGCGTGAAGGGGTGATGTGGGGCCGATTACGTCGACGGTACGACATTTCTGCGACGAATGAGCCTCGAGCGACGAAAACGAGACGGCAGTACGTGGCGTTACGCAGGTAGCGATTTTGATTCACGTCAAAGGCAGCGACGGGGAACTGGTTCTAACCATCGGAGGAGGCGGCACGAGGGGTGCCGCAGGGCGGAGGTCCTCATCGGGACGCCGCCGTGTCGCGGAGGGTCGCACGCATGTGGAAGGTCGCCATTCTCGTCTGGATTCTGATCGGTGTGGTCGGTGCCGGTGCCGCGCTCCTCGTCGTGCTCGCCGTTCCGTCGCTCTCGGCCAACGCCATGAAGCTGCTACCGATCGTGTCGATCGCCGGCTTCGTCGTGACGATCCCGATCTCGATCGTGATCGCCAAGATGATCCTCGCCCAGACCAAGGGCGCCTGACGGGCTCGTCCGTTCCTGCGACACACCGACCGCGGCGGGGTGATCCTCGCCGCGGATCGAGTGCGTCGTGTGCGAAGGCCGATCCGCGGCCGGTGCCGTCGGGTTCGGACAGCCGAGCGCCTCTGCGGATCGGCCGTATCAGGTGACGGCGCACGCCACAGATGCGGCATCCCAAGATACGCAGCGCATCTCGAATCGTCGACGTACCGGTTTTCTGGACGTCGATACGGAAGATCTTGGCTTCGAAACGGTTCGACTCTTCTTCCGGCCTCGACAACGGATGGACGTCCTTCGCGATTTCCTCTCGGCTCGGCCATATCTCGGAGCGTTCGGACCGATCGACCTCGCAGGCCTCGCCGTCGCCGTCGGGTGGCGCGGCGGAACCGCGCGTCGCCGCTCGGCTCGGCGCCCGGGGCGCCGCCGCATCGGCGGCCTCGCGGCGATGCTTCGGGCCGCGGTCGCCGCGGAGCAGGCAGGCATGGTCCGGATCGTTTCGCGACGACGGTGTGATACCATCGCGCCTCCGTGAGGTTCGGACGCTTCGGCGTCCCGGAGCGATGCGATGACGAGAGACCGGCGGTCGTTCCCGGCCGAAGAGGAGACGTGGCGATGAGCGCGTCGCAGGCGTCCGCAGCCATCGATTTCAAGGCGGTGGCCGATCGGTTGCTACCGGCCGGATCGAGCTACGACAGTTGCCTCGCCTGCGGGCTGTGCTCGTCGGGCTGTCCGGCCTCCGGGCTCGAGGGCATGGACCCGCGGCGGTTCATCCGCATGGCGATGCTCGGCCTCGACGAAGAGTTGACCTCCACGCCGTGGATCTGGGCCTGCACCCAGTGCAAGCGCTGCGCCCAGGTCTGTCCGATGAACATCGACGTCTCGGTGTTGGTCGGCTACGCGCGCTCGATGTGGCCGGAGGAGAAGAAGCCGCGTGGCATCGTCCGTTCCTGCCATGCACAGATGCTGTCGGATTCGACCAGCGCCATGGGGGTGAGCCCCGAGGACTTCGTCGAGATCGTCGAGGAGACCGCCGAGGAGCTGCGCCGCAACGACGAACGCTTCGCGAAGATCGAAGTGCCGATCGACAAGCCGGGCGCCTTCTTCTTCATCAATCAGAACTCGCGCGAGCCCGCCGCCGAACCGGAGGAGATGCGGCCGCTGTGGAAGCTGCTCGATTACGTCGGGGCCGACTGGACCTACGGCTCGAGCGGCTGGGCGGCGGAGAACTTCTGCATGTTCTCGGGCGACGACGCGGCCTGGAAGGCGATGGTCGAGAAGCGCGTCGATGCGGTCAACGCGCTCGGCTGCAAGGTGTGGATCAACACCGAATGCGGCCATTCCTTCTACACGCTGTGGAAGGGGGTCGAGCGCTTCGGGCTGACGGCGAACTTCGATTATGCCAGCCTCGTCACCTATTACGCCCAGTGGATCCGCGAGGGGAAGCTGCCGGTCAATTCCGACTGGAACACCAGAGGCATCAGGTTCACCCTCCAGGATCCCTGCCAGCTGGTGCGCAAGTCGATCGGCGACGCGGCCGCCGACGACCTGCGGTTCGTCGCCCGGACGCTGGTCGGCGAGGAGAACTTCATCGACATGCAGCCCTGCCGCAGCGCCAACTATTGTTGCGGCGGCGGCGGCGGTTTCCTGCAGGCGGGGATGAACGAATTGCGCCACGCCTACGGCAAGCGCAAGTTCGACCAGATCGAGGCGACCGAAGCCACCTACGTACTCACCCCCTGCCACAACTGCCATTCGCAGATGGAGGACCTCGCCCATCACTACGGCGGGAGCTACCGGGTGGTGCACTTCTGGACGCTGATCTGCCTCTCTCTCGGCATTCTCGGGCCCGACGAACGCAAGTATCTCGGCCCGGACCTTCGCGACCTGGGGCTGCCGCAATGATCCACGATGCGGACGTTCTCGTCATCGGCGGCGGCGTCACCGGCTGCGGAATCCTGCGCGATCTGGCGCTGCGCGGCATCCGCGGCATCCTGATCGACAAGGGCGACCTCGCCTCGGGCGCTTCCGGCGGCAACCACGGCCTCCTGCACAGCGGCGGGCGATACGCCGCGAGCGACACCGAGACCGCCGCCGAATGCCGCATCGAGGGCGAGATCCTCAAGCGCATGGCGCCGCGCGCGATCGACGATTGTGGCGGCCTGTTCGTCGCGGTCGAGGGCGACGACGAGGCCTTCGCCGCAGGGTTCGCCGAACGTTGCGCCGCCGCCGGCATCGATAGCGTGCCGCTCACCGTCGCCGAGGCGCGGCGGCTGGAACCGGCGATCTCGGAACGGGCCTTCGCCGCCTATGCCGTTCCGGACGCCTCCGTCGATCCCTTTCGTCTGACCATCGAGCAGGTCGCCGACGCGGGTCGCCTCGCCGACAGCCTCTTCCTGCCGCACACGGAGGTCGTCGGTTTCGAGATCGAAAACGGTCGGATCCTCGCCGCCCGCTGCCGCGACACGAAGACCGGCGAGACGCGGATCATCCGGGCTCGCCAGTTCGTCAACGCCGCCGGCGCGTGGTCGATGGCGGTGGCGCGGCTCGCCGGCTGCGACGACGTCCACGTCGTCTATTCCAAGGGCACGCTGGTCATCGCCAACACCCGGCTGACACGCCGGGTGGTCAATCGCCTGAGGCGCTCCGGCGACGGCGACATCCTGGTGCCCGGGGGCTCGGTCTCGCTGCTCGGCACCACGTCGGACACGATCGCCGGCCTCGACGTGATCCGACCGACGCCCGAGGAGGTGGATCGCAACATCCAAGAGGGGGCGGCGCTGATCCCGGCGCTCGCCCGAACCCGCTTCATCCGCGCCTTCGCCGGCGTCCGCCCTCTGCTCCTGCCCTCCGGCGGCATCGGTGACGACGGCCGCAAGGCGAGCCGCGGCTTCACCCTGTTCGACCATCTCGACCAGGGGCTGGAGAACTTCGCCACCATCGCCGGCGGCAAGCTCACCACCTTCCGGCTGATGGCCGAGCGGACCGGCGACCTCGTCGCCGCTCGTCTCGGCAACCGCGAACCGTGCCGGACCGCGGTCGAACCGCTACCGGCGCTGGAACGGTCGAGTTGGACCGAGCCCGGTCATTCCGCGCGGGTCTGGATCGCCGCCAAGAATCCGGCGGACAACATCCTCTGCGAATGCGAGATGGTGCCGAAATCGACCGTCGATGCGGTGCTGGAGGACACGCCCGGCGCCGAGCCACAGATGCCGCTCAGAGCCATCGGGGTGCGCAGCCGTATCGGAAAGGGCACCTGTCAGGGCTCCTTCTGCTCGATCCGCGTCACCTCGCATCTCTACGACCGCGGCACCTATACCGGGCGCGAGGGGCTGGCGACGATGCGCGACTTCCTCGCCGAGCGCTACAAGGGCACCCGGCCGGTGCTGTGGGGGGCGCAGATGCCGCAGGCCGAACTCGCCGAGACGCTCCATTGCGGATTGTCGGGCCTCGATCTGATCGACGGCCATGGAGAGGACGGCGAACCGTGACGAAGTCGGAGCCCCGCCGCATCACGGCCGATGTCGCCATCGTCGGCACCGGCATCGCCGGCTTCGCGGCCGCCGTCTTCTGCCTCGAACGGGGGATCCGCGCGGTGCAGCTCGGCCACGCCGGGGCGCTCTCCTACACCACCGGCTACTTCGATCTCCTCGGCTACGACCGAGGGCGGCCGATCGCGGATCCCTGGGCGGGGCTCGCCGATCTCGGCGCGACATGGCCGGGTCATCCGCTCGCGCGGCTGCCACGCACGACCATCGAGCGGGCGCTGCGCCGCTTCACCGAGGCGATCGGCGACCTCGGCATCGCCTATGTCCCGCCGGGTGGGACCAACGTCCGGGCGCTGCTGCCGACCGGCCTCGCCAAGACGACCCTGAGCATTCCTGCGACCATGGCCGGCGGCGCCGCGGCACTGGCCGCGAAGAAGCGGACGGTGATCCTCGATCTCGTCGGTATGGTCGGCTTCAGCGCCAAGGAATTCGTCGCGAATTTCGCCGCCGATTGGCCGGGCCTGACGTCGGCGCGGATCGGCTTTCCCGACCTCGACAGCGGTGCCGAAGCCTACCCGGAAGTGATGGCGCGGGCATTGGAGGTCCGCGGGACGCGCGAGCGGTTGGCGGAACGGATCCGGGCGGTGGTCGGTGGGGCCGAATGCGTCGGTCTGCCGGCGATCCTCGGCGTCCACGCTCCCGATCGCGTCCACGCCGCGATGGAAGAGCTCGTCGGTCTGCCGATCTTCGAGATCCCGACGATGCCGCCCGCCGTTCCCGGCCTGCGCCTGCGCGAGCTTCTCGAACAGGGGATGCCGGCGCGCGGGACGACGCTCGTCTCCCAACACAAAGCGGCCCGCGCCGAGCTGAGGCCGGACCGGATCGACCTCCACTACCGCGACAATTTCGGCGAGGTGGTGATCGAGGCGACGACGGCGATCCTGGCCACCGGCCGCTTTCTTTCCGGCGGACTGGCGGCCGAGCGGACGGGTGTGCGCGAAACGCTCTTCGACCTTCCCGTCGCCCAACCGGCGACGCGGGGCGACTGGCACCGTGACGACTGGTTCGACCCGCGCGGCCATCCGATCAATCGCGCCGGCCTCCTCGTCGACGACGATTTCCGACCGCTGGGCTCCGACGGGTCGCCGGTCCATCCCCATCTGTTCGCGGTCGGCGCGATCCTGGCCGGGCAGGATTGGGTTCGCCAACGCTGCGGCGCCGGACTGGCGATCGCCACGGCCTGGGCCGCCGTCGAAGGCGTGGCGCGGTCGACGGGGTGATCGGCGTCACATCGCGCGCCCGCGTCGCCGCGCCGCCGATTCCGATCGTCCGGTCCGGCGGCCGGCGGATCATCCGGCGGATCGATCGTGGCCGGCGAGGGCGCGGGCGACGATGTCCGGCGTCGCGAATTCCTCCGGAACGGCGAAGAGACGGTGAGCGCGCAACAGCGAACCCGTGGCCGGTGACGCGGTGGCGACGCAGAAGGGGATGGCGAAGAGGTAACCGAAGGTGATCGGAGCCGCCCACGCGGCGAAGACGAGGGACGTCGCGGCCATGGTCGCGACCACGAGGATGCCGAACAGCGTCTGCGGCCACAGCTCGGCAACGGCTCGACGCCACGACACGCCATGGGCGTCACGTGACTGACCCCCCCAGCCGACCGCCCGCCCGAACGCCAGCGCGACGACGAAGAGCGTGATGCGGAAGGAATCCGACGCCGCGAGAAACCACGAGTGCACCATCTCGAGCGATCCGGCCGCGAGGACGCGGCGAAGCCCGCCGTAACGTGCGGTGCCGCCGGGGGTCAGGAGGATGTCGGCGATGCCGCAGAGCTTGGGGATCTGGCCGAGGAGGAGAAAGACGAGATGGAGGGCGAGCGCCGAGCCCACGGGAAAATCGGCGAGGCTCTCGCCGTCGAAGGGTTTGAGCGCCGCCAGCGGCAGCATCAGCGTGCCGCCGGGGATCGAGACGAACATCAGAATCGCCCAGATCAGCTGGAAGCGCGACACCGGCAGGAGACCGGGGGTGCCGAGCAGGCGGATGTACTGAAGATTGCCCTGACACCAACGGACGTTGCGGCGCATGTAGTCGAGGAGGGTCGGCGGGTTCTCCTCCCAGGAGCCGCATTCCTCCGGCACGATGCGCACCTCCCATCCGGCGCGCCGCATCAGGGCGGCCTCGATCTGATCGTGGCTGAGGATGTGACCGCCGAAGGGCGGCTCGCCCGGCAGTTTCGGTATCCGGCAGTGCGCGCGGAACGGGGCGATGCGGACGAGGGCGTTGTGGCCCCAGAACTGGCCGCAGTCGCCGGTCCACCACGCCTGCCCGTTGATGTAGGTGCGCATGCCCTGGCGCATGCCGAACTGGAAGATACGGGCGAAGGCGCTCGCCGAGGGAAGCCCCACCACCAGGGTCTGCAGAATGCCGATCTTCGGATGCGCCTCGAGGATCCGGACCTGTCGGAGGATGGTCGCCGCGTCCATCAGGCTGTCGGCGTCGAGCGGCAGCATCAGGTCGTGGTCGTCGCCCCAGCGATCGAGGAACTCGAAGACGTTGCCGGCCTTGAATCCGGTGTTGTCGGCGCGGCGGCGGTAGACGATGCGCGACCGCCCGGCGATCTCGGCGCGCCATTGCGCCACCGCCTCTTCTTCGAGCGCCGCGACGGCGTCTCGATCGGTGTCCGAGAGGACGAACCAGACGAAGTGGTCGCCCTGGCCGCTCGTCGCGAGATCGGCCTCGACGAGTTTCAGCCGATCGATCGCGCGGCGCGGATCCTCGTTGCGCAGCGTCATGAAGACCACGGTCTTCGAGGTGACGGGCGCGGCGGGATCGACCGAGCGGGCGAAGGGCGCGACTTCGCCGACCGGATCGGCGGCGCCGTGCAGCACCCACAGGCCGATCGCCGCATTGACGACGCCGAGGACCGTCCACGGCAGGATGGCGAGGAAGCACAGGAGGAGGAGCACGTCGATCACGCTCCACCCGCCGACACCGAGGATGGCGACGGCCCAGCCGGCGAGCGCCGCGAAGAGTGTGAGGTTCATCGCGGTCACCAGTACCCGCCGGCGGGTCAACAGAGCTGCGCTCTGCGTGCCGGTCGGGGTGGTCGCGATCACGCCGAACGGGGTCGCGGGGTCCGGCTGCATGGGCGGAACTCTCCGTGGTTCGAGCCGAACGCATCGGCGACCTTGCGAATCCGATGCATGATGCGCAACCCTAGGCGCTCGACCGGCCGACGAGAAGGGAACCGGATGGCGGAAACCGCGCGCGCGCTCTTCCACGTCGCTCCGATGCGGTCGGAATTGCGAGAGGTGCCGCTCGCGGCGCCCGGCCCCGGCGAGGCGCTGGTTCGCACCGAATTCTCGGCGATCTCGCGCGGCACCGAGCGTCTGGTCGCCCGGGGGGCGGTGCCGGCCGAAGAACATGGGCGCATGCGTTGCCCGATGCAGGAGGGCGACTTCCCCTTCCCCGTCAAATACGGCTATGCCGCCGTCGGGATCGTCGAGGACGGACCGGCGGATCTTCTCGGCCGTCGTGTCTTCGCGCTCCACCCCCACCAGAACCGGTTCGTGGCGCCGCTCGAGCGGCTCCACCGCGTCCCCGACGCCGTGCCGGCGATGCGGGCGACGCTCGCCGCCAATCTGGAGACGGCGCTCAACGCGGTCTGGGATTCCGGGGTGAGCGTCGCCGACCGGGTGGTGGTGGTCGGCGGTGGTCTCGTCGGTCTCCTGGTCGCCGCCTTGTGCGCCGGCATGCCGGGGACACGGGTCACCGTGGTCGACGTCGATCCTTCTCGCGCGGCGGCGGCGGCGGATTTCGGGGCGAGTTTCGCTCCGCCGGAGGCGGCGCCCACAGGTGCCGACGTGGTGTTCCACACCTCCGCGACGGCGGCGGGCCTCGCGACGGCGATCGCCGCGGCCGGTCCGGAGGCCGAGGTGGTGGAACTCAGCTGGTACGGGGCCGGTGAGATCGCGGTGGCGCTCGGCGGAGCCTTCCACGCCGGCCGGATCGGCCTCGTGTCGTCGCAGGTCGGGCGGGTCTCGCCCGGACACGCGGCGCGCGGCTGGACCTTCGCGTCGCGGCTCGCCGCGGCGCTCGACCTCGCCGCCGACCCCCGTCTCGACCGGCTGATCGGCGAGATCGTGCCCTTCGCCGATCTGCCGGCGGCGATGCCGCGGCTGCTCGCGGCCGGGGCGCCGGGAATCGTGACCCTTGTCCGTTACGAGGAGTGAAGATGTACCGCGTCGAAGTCCGTGACCGCATCATGATCGCCCATTCGTTGCCGGATCCGTTCTTCGGTCCGGCGCAACGCAGGCACGGCGCGACCTTCGTGGTCGACGTCGCCTTCTTCCGCGCGCGACTCGGCCCGCACAACGTCGTCGTCGACATCGGCGCGGCGATCGACCTCTTGAAGGCGGTGCTCGATCCGCTGCACTACCGAGACCTCGACGAGGTTCCCGACTTCGCCGGGACCCTCACCACCACCGAATTCCTCGCGCATCACGTCTTCACCCGCCTCGCCTCGGCGGTGGCCGACGGCGGTCTCGGCGAGGACGGGCGCGACCTCGCGCGCATCCGCGTCACCCTGCAGGAGACCGATCTGGCGCGGGCGTCCTTCGAAGGTCCGGTCGGGGGATGAGGACGGTCGGCTTCCTGATCCCCGGCGATCTCGGCCTGCCGACCGGTGGCTACGCCTACGACCGCGCCCTGCTCGCCCATCTTCCCGCCTTCGGTGTGGCGCCGATCCATGTCGAACTGTCCGGTCGCTTCCCCGACCCCACGGCGGCGGATCTCGCGGCCTGCGCCGCACGCGTCGCCGCGCTTCCCGAAGGCACCCCGGTGCTCGTCGACGGGCTCGCCTACGGGGCGATGCCGACCGATCTCATCCGCGCCTTCGGCCGACCGGTCGTGGCGTTGTGCCATCATCCCTTGGCGCTCGAAAGCGGCCTCTCGGCCGAGCGGGTGGCCCGGCTTCGCGCGTCCGAGACGCGGGCGCTGGCGCTCGCACGCCGGGTGATCGTCACCTCGCCGGCCACCGGCCGCCTCCTGGTCGAGGCTTTCGCGGTCCCGGCCGATCGCATCGCCGTGGCGCCGCCGGGGACGGTGCCGAAGCCTCGCGCGACCGGTTCGGGCGGACCCGGGGTCGAGATCCTGGCGGTCGGCGCGGTGGTGCCGCGCAAGGGCTACGACCTGTTGATCGCGGCGCTTTCGAGGCTCGTCGACCGCGATTGGCGGTTGGCCATCGTCGGGGCGGAGCGGGAGCCGGAACATCGCGACTTGCTCGATGCGCGGATCGCCGCCGCCGGGCTCGGTGAACGGGTCCGGTTCCGCGGCGCCGTCGACGAGGTGGACCTCGACGCGCTCATCGGGCGCGCCGATCTCTTCGTTTCGGCCTCGCATTTCGAGGGCTACGGAATGGCGTTGGCCGAAGCCATGCGGCGAGGGGTGGCGATCGTGACGACCACGGGCGGGGCGGCGACGGAGACCGTGCCGGAGGGTGCGGGGCTCAAGGTGCCGGCGGGCGACGCGACGGGGCTTTCCGCCGCACTCGGCCGCTGCCTCGACGACGCGGGTCTGCGGCACGATCTCGCCGCCGCCGCCTACGCCGCCGGGCGGGCGCTGCCGAGTTGGGAGGCGACGGCGCACATCGTCGCCACGGTGCTCGAGGAAGCGGCGGAGACCGGGGCATGAGCGGATTTTCGGCCGCGTGGCTGGCCTTGCGCGAACCGGTCGATCATCGTTCGCGGTCGCGAGACCTCGCGGACGCCGTGGCGCGTCGCTTCGTCGGTCGAGACGTGCTCAGCGTCGTCGATCTCGGGGCCGGAACGGGCTCGAACCTCCGGGCGCTGGCGCCGCTTCTTCCTGCCAAGCAGGACTGGCGTCTCGTCGACGACGATCCCGGCCTTCTGGACGAGGCGGCGCGGCGGCTCGCGGACTGGGCCGACGAGGCCGAGAGGGCCGGCGACACGCTGCGCCTCCTGAAGAAGGGGCGCGAAATCCGCGTCGAGTTCCACACCGGCGATCTCGCGACGGCGGTCGAAGCGGTGATCCCGGCGGCGTGCGATCTGGTGACCGCGTCGGCGCTCTTCGATCTCGTGTCGGCGTCCTGGATGGCCGAATTGGTGGCCGCCGTGGCGGCGCGGCAGGCGATGCTCCATGCCGTGCTCACCTACGACGGCCGCGACGCCTTCGCCCCCGCGCATCCGCTCGACGCGGCGGTGGTCGCCGCCTTCGCCGGTCACATGCGGCGCGACAAGGGCTTCGGTATCGCGGCGGGGCCCGAGGCGACCGCGGTGCTCGCGGCCGCCGCGCGTTCGGCCGGATACGAGGTCTCGGAACGGTCCTCGGACTGGGTGCTCGGCGCGGCGGAGGCGGATCTCGGGCGGCTGCTCCTCGCCGGCATGGCGGAAGCGGTGGCCGAGACCGGGGCGGTGGCGCGCGCCGATCTCGACGACTGGGCCACCTTCCGCGCCGCGACCTGCGGCGAGGCGGGCGCGCGGATCGTCTGCGGCCACGCCGATCTCCTGGCCCATCCGCCGGTCAGGACAGCATCCGCTTCATCACGCCGTCCTTGAAGACGAAGCGGTGGATGAGCGCCGCTCCGAAATGGGCGGCGACGAGGGCGGCGAGCCCGAAGGCGGCCCAGCCGTGCAGCCCCAACAGCACCTTCGCCGTGGCCTCGTTCTTGGCGAGAATCTCGGGCAACGAGAGACCGCCGAGGATCTCGCGGGCGCCGTAGGCCGAGACGCCGAGCCAACCGAGGATCGGCACGGCGACGAGCGCCAGATAGATGAGCCCGTGCACCGCCTCTGCCGCGATCACCTGGATCCGAGCGAGAGAGGGGTCCGGCGCCGGCGTGCCGCGGGTCAGCCGAACGACGATCCGCAGCACCACCAGCCCGAGGACGACCGCCCCGAAGGTCTTGTGGGCGGTGTAGAGCCGGCCGGTGAGTTCGTCGAAGTCGGTCGCGGCGCCACGGCGGACCATGTAGACACCGACCGGAACGAGGGTGAACACCATGAGCGCAGTGATCCAGTGGACGAGCTTCTGGAGACCCGAATAGGTGGCGGGGCGCTCCGTCATGGGCTTCTCCTGGGTTCTTCGGCCGTCATGTCGCAATCGAACAGCACATCGCCGTCACCGAGCGGGATGACGTCGGTGGGCGGGCGTCGGGCGTCGCGGATCTGTTCTATGGGCGAGAGATCGAGGCCGTTGCGGCCCGAGCCGAGGATGACGGGCGAAACCATCAGGTGGAGCCGATCGACCAGACCGGTGTCGATCGCCTGCGACACGATGCCGGCGCCGCCCTCGATGAGGACGGTGCCGAAGCCGAACTCGGCGAGCATCTCCATCACACGGGTCATGTCGAACCGGCCCTCCGGCGCCGGGAGGGGGACGATCTCCACCCCGCTCGGCAGGTCGCCGCCGCCTCGGTCGGCGCCGCGAAAGACGATGCGCCGAGCGCCGTCGCCGCCTTCGAGGCACCGCGCCGAGGCGGGCAGGGCGCCGCGGGCGTCGAGCACCACGCGGGCAGGGCTCGATCCGGCGCAGCGGCGGACGTTGAGGCGAGGGTCGTCGGCGAGGACGGTGCCGATGCCGACGAGGACGGCGTCGACGCGGGCGCGCAGGGCATGGAGATGGTCGAGCGAGGGCGATCCGCCGAGCCCGCGGGAGTCGCCGTTGCGGGTGGCGATGCGCCCGTCCAGCGATACGCCGAGCTGGGCCACGACATAAGGGCGGCCGTCGTGACGCGACCCGATCCTGTCCAGAGCGACTTCACCGGGGCGGAGCACTGGAAGAACCTCGGAAGCCGTGTGACCCTGCCGGTACGATAAGCGAAATTGCGTAAGAAGCAATTCGCCGTCGTGGTCGACGACCCGAACCGGCGCGCAGGCGAGATGCTTCGGGATCACTTCGGGGTCGTATGTTCGCCGAGCGACACTTCGACGATTCGGGTGAAGCCGATCGTCCTTCTCCTCATTTCGGTGCGTCGATGTGGGCCAGTCGGCGGAAACGCTCGGACACCGCGACGCAGGTGACGAGGTAGAAGGCGCCGACGACGATGTTGGCCTCCAGCGAATAGGCCTGCCACTCGACGTCGGCGGTGGCCAGTCGCGAGGTCGCCATCAGGTCGAACAGGCCGACGATGGCGACGAGCGAGGTGTCCTTGTAGCCGCCGATGATCGAATTGGTCAGCGCCGGCAACGCGGTGCGCAGAGCCTGCGGCAGGACGACCAGACGCAGGGTCCGCCAATGGGTCAGCCCGATCGAATAGGCCGCTTCGATCTGTCCGGCGTCGAAGTCGTCGAGACCGGATCGGACATCCTCGGCGAAATAGGCGGCGTGGAAGACGGTCAGCACCACGAAGATCGAGACCATCGACGAGGTGTACCAACCCGGCGGCATCAGCAGAGGCAGAATGAAGACGCCGGCGAAGAGCACCGCCACCATGGGGATGCCGCGGATCGTCTCGATCCAGGCGATCGCCACCAGTCGGATCACCACGGCCTGCGACTTGCGGGCGAGCGCCAGGAAGATGCCGATCGGCAACGCCGCCGCCATGGTGAAGACCGACAGGAAGAGGACGAGCGGCAAGCCGTTCCAACGGGTCGCATCGACCGGTGCGAGGCCGAGGACCCCGCCCGACAGGAGCGCCAGATTGGCGAGGCAGCCGGCGAGGAAGAGCCCCGCCAATCCGAGGACGCCGCCGCGCCAGAACAGCGCCACGGCGACGGTCGCGAGGGTGACGACGGCGGCGATCTGCGCCCGCCAGCGTTCGTCGAACGGGTAGGTGCCGGTCAGGATGACGTCACCCTTGACGCGCAGGAACGCCCAGCAGGCTCCGCCCGCGGTCTTGCAGGCGGCGACGTCGCCGCCGATGCCGACCGCGTCGATCACCAGCCAGCGCAGGGCGATCGGTATCGACCACAGGAGGAAGGCGACGGTCGCGAGGGTGAGGAGGGTGTTCACCACCCCGTCGAAGAGATTGGTGCGCGCCCATTCGAGGGCGACGACGTGGCGGGGTCGGCGTGGCCGCAGATCGATGATCGGCGGGGGCGCGGCGGGGGCGGCGTCGGTCATCGCGTCGTCCCCGGCGGGCGCGCCCAGGCGGCGAACCAGTTCAGCGCGGCGGCCGTCGTCAGGTTGATGGCGAGGAAGACCAGCATCACCACCAGCATCAGTTCCACCGGACGGAAGGTCTGGTTGACGGCGGTGTTCATCACCCCGACGAGGTCGGAATAGCCGACCGCCAGGGCGATCGAGGTGTTCTTGATCAGGTTGAGGTACTGATTGCCGAGCGGTGGCACGATGACCCGGATCGCCTGCGGCAACACGATGAGCCGCAGCACGCGGCTCGGCCTCAGTCCGAGGGCGGCGGCGGCCTCGCGCTGCCCCTTGTCGACCGAGATGATGCCGCCGCGCACGATCTCGGCGATCTGGCTGGCATGATAGATCGACAGCGACAGCCACAGCGCGGTGAACTGGACGGTGAGATGGGCGCCGCCGGTGATGTTGAATCCCGTCAGTGCCGGCACCGACCAGCGGACCTCGACGACCCCGGCGGCGTGTGCGAGCGCGACCGCGAAGACGAGACCGGCGGCGGCGGGCAGCGCGACAGCGCGGCGAACGCCGGTCACGTCCTGATGCCGCTTCACCGCGCGCGCCCAGGTCCAGGTGGCGGCGATCCAGACGACGGCGATGGCCGCGAGCGCCGCCGTCCCCACCGGGATCTCGGGCCACGGCAGGTAGAGGCCGCGATTGGCGAGCAGCGCTCCGCCGGGCAGCGTCCAGGCCGCCCGCACGAGTGGCAGGCCGCGCACCATGGCGATGTAGAGCGCCAGCACGATCAGGAGTTTCGGCAGATTGCGCAGCAGTTCGATGTAGACGCGGGCGAGATTGCGGACGAGCCAGTTGCGGCTCGTCGAGGCGATGCCGATGGCCAGGCCGATGGCGCTCGACAGGACGAGCGTCGTGGCCGCGAGCAGCAGGGTGTTGAGGAAACCGACGAAGAGGACGCGGGCGTAGCTGTCCTTCGGCGTGTAGGCGACGAGTTGCTCGGAGACGTCGAACCCGGCCTCGCGCGTCAGGAAGCCGAAATCGATGGCGACACCGGAGGCGGCGAGATTGCGAGTCACATTGAGATGGGCGTAATAGCCGGCGGCGATCAGCGCCACGGCGAGCGCCGTCTGCCACGTCGCCGAGCGGATCCGCCGGCGGGTGAGGAGCACGGGCTTCGGCGGCGGGCGGCCCACCACGAGGTCGGCGGGTGCGGCGGGGGCTGTCGCGGCCATGGAGGTTCCGGATCGGCGGTCTGGCGCCCCTTCGGCCCGAGGCCCGCGGCGGCGTGAAACGCGAGCATAGGGCTATGTGACGAAATGGCAAACCGCCGACGCGCCTCTCTCGTCTCGGTTCCCGGCGTGGCCGGGCGGCTCCACCTCTCCGCCTGCCCGGGTACCTGGGAGGGCGCGGCCGACCGCGCCGCGGTGCGCCGGGATTTCGCGCGTATCGCGGCGAGCGGGGCGCGCCTTCTCGTCACTCTCGTCGAAGCGGCCGAACTTCCCCTGCCGCTCGCAGACTGGCGGGCAGAGGCCGCCGCGGCCGGCCTCGATCTCCTGCATCTGCCGATCGCCGATTTCGGTGTGCCCGACGTCGACTTCGAGGCGGCGTGGCGCGAGGTGGGCCTCGTCGAGCGGCTCGCCCGCGGTGAGACCGTCGCGCTCCATTGCCGCGCCGGTCTGGGGCGGACGGGCACGATCGCCGCGCGTCTCGTCGTCGAAGCTGCCGGCTTCGACGCCGAAGCGGCGATCGCCCTGGTGAGGCGCGACCATGCCGGCGAAGCGGTGGAGACCGCGGCGCAGGTGGACTACCTGCGCGCCCTGTCGGGACGGGGTTCGCGCTGAGATGGTGAGTTCGTCGGCGGACACCGCCGCCGCCGGAGGACTCGTCCGAGAACCGGCGCAGCCGTGCTTGTGAGGGGGTGCTGAACCAGCTTAAGGTCCGACGGTTCACCGCCCCCGGGCGACCTCAGGAGAGGTTTCAGATGTCGATCAGAACGCTCATGGCGGCGTGCGTCACCGCCGCCGTCCTCGTCCCCGCCGCCGCCGAGGCCGGCCCCGTCCTCGACCAGATCAAGAAGGACGGCAAGATCATCTGCATCGTCAACCCGAAGTCCCCCGGCTTCTCGGTTCCCGACGCCCAGGGCGTGTTCCAGGGCTTCAACGTCGACTTCTGCCGCATGGCCGCCGCCGCCATCTTCGGTGACGCCACCAAGGTCGACATCCGCGGCGTCGGCTTCTCCGACAGCCTGAAGACGCTGGTCGCCGGCGGTGGCCACATGGCGTCGCGCTCGATCACCGAAACCGGCACCCGCGACGCCGATCCCGGTCTCGCCTTCGTCGCCACCACCTTCTTCGACGGCCAGGGCTTCATGGTGCCCAAGGCCACCAGTCTGAAGTCGGCCAAGCAGCTCGACGGCGCCACGGTCTGCGCCGAGGAGGGCTCGACCACGCTTCTCAACCTCGCCGACTGGTTCGGCGAGAACAAGCTCAAGTACAAGATCGAGAACTTCACCGACATGAACGCCCGCCTGCAGGCGTTCTTCTCCGGCAAGTGCGACGTCATGTCGAACGACTTCACCGCGCTCGCCGCCAATCGCCAGTTGGCGGAGAAGCCCGACGCCTACGAGTTCCTGCCGGAGATGATCTCCTCGGAGCCGCTGACGATCGTCACCCGCCCCGATACCGAGTTGCAGAAAGCGATCTTCTGGAGCTTCCAGGTGATGCTCGCCGCCGACCAGTACGGCATCAACCAGAAGAACATCGGCGACATCGTCGCCAAGATCGGCACGCAGCCGCCGGCGGTGCAACGCATCTTCGGCGACAAGGGCGCGGCGACCGACATGGCGACGAAGCTCGGCATCCACCCGAACTGGGCGGTCGAGATCGTCAAACAGGTCGGCTCCTACGGCGACGTCTTCGACCGCCACCTCGGTCTGGCGACGCCGCTCGGCATCGACCGTTCGAAGACCCCGAACCGTCTCTCCAAGGACGGAGGACTGCTCGTCACCTATCCGATCCGCTGATCGGACGGATCGACGATCCGCGACGAACGACGGCGCCTCGGCGCCGTCGTTTGGCATCGGTCGCCTTCACCGCGTCGACCGGCTCGCTCGTAATGCCGCAGGCCGGAGGCACCGACGCGCGCGGCCTTCTGAAGACACGCGAATTTCTCTTTCGCATCAGAGGCACGAGAAGTTCGCGTCGGGAATGAAACGGTCTTTTTCGATGCCCGCCGGTATGAGGTCCGGAGCACGGACGAACCGATACGGGCCCTCTTCCGCGACGCCTTCGCGGCCGACCCCGCGGCCGTCTTTCGGGCTCACGCGGTCATCGTCTCCGGCTCTCCTTCGGCTCGAAATCGACCATCTCGACGCCGCCGCGCAGGGGTCGGGGAGGCCCGCGATGCGGCGGAATCGGACTCCCGGCACGCCACACGAGGTCCGTGCGATCGGCGTCCGGTCGGTTCTCATACGAGTTCACGAAATTCGGACTCGTCCGAATTTCGTGGATTGCGGCCCGACCGGCCGACGCCCGTTCGGGCTCGCCTTCGCGGATGAAGTTCCGAACAGGTCGAAACTTCATCGGCTCGGTATCACCGGGCGCTTTCCGGGCTTCGGGTCTCGGAGAGGCGCAGCAGCTGCTGTTTCGCGTAAGCGGCGGCGCCGCGTGCGAGCGCGCTGGTCGCCGGCAGGTCGGCCGTCGCGGGGGCCGAGGCGATCTCGTGAACGATGGTCTGCGCCGTCGCCGTCCCGTCGACGAGGCCGCGCGCCGTCGCGTGGATCAGCACCATGTCCTCCTCGACATGGGGCAGGGCGTTGCGCAGCAGGTTGGCCAGCATGTCGAGGCGCGACCTCAATCCCAATTCGTCGAGCAGGAACAACATGTGGTCGAGATGGCCGGGATGGCGGATGGTCTTGAACGTGGCGTGGGCGACGTGGCCTCGGCAGAGGTCCATCAGACTGCGCGATCCGTCCGCGGTGACGAAGGCCTCGAAGGTGCGGCCGTCCCATTCGAAGGTCTCGTGGCCGCCGAGCGGCGGCACGTGGACCGGCCGGCCGTCGACGACGGTCTCGGCCGGGCGGGTGTACTCCCGGATCAGGCCGTTGACGTCCCAGATGTCGCCGTAGCCGAGCCGACCGATCGGCTCGCGCGGGATCGCCCCGACGCGCACCACCAGATCCTCCACCCGTTCGAAGCGCGACAGGAGATCCTCGACGAGGTCGTCGACGAGGCCCGGCGAAACGCCCGATCCCGGCAGCACGGCCGGTGCGTCGGCGCTCGCCTCGCGGCGCGCGAGGCCGGTCGAGCCGGGCTCGCAGAAGTCGATGTGGTGGATGCCGACCCGCGCCGCGACGGCCGCGACCGGCGCGACCAGGAACTCCGGCACCGCCGCGACGACGGCGTCGCCGCCGCGCAGGATGGCGGTGAGCTCGGCTTCCGCGAGGACGTCGCAGACCTTCGCCCGGAATCCGAGGCGTTCGGCGGCGTCGACCGCCTCGGGCACGCCGTCGACGAGCAGGGTCGAGATGCCGGGCGCATCGGCGAGGGCGACGGCGAGGGCGGTTCCGACGCGGCCGGCGCCGACGACGACGACACGGAAGGGTTTCATGCGCGCCTCCTCACTGATGGAACCGCGCGAGGAAGCCGCGCAGGCGGTCGCTCCGCGGATGGGCGATGATTTCGTCCGGGGTTCCCTGCTCGGCCACCACGCCCTGATCGAAGAACAGGACCCGATGGGCGACGTCGGCGGCGAAGGCCATCTCGTGGGTGACGATCGCCATCGTCATGCCGGCCTCGCCGAGCGAGCGGATGACGTTGAGCACCTCGCCGACGAGTTCGGGATCGAGCGCGCTCGTCACCTCGTCGAGGAGCAGCACCTCCGGCTCCATGGCCAGCGCCCGGGCGATGGCGACGCGCTGCTTCTGTCCGCCGGAGAGATGGGCCGGATAGGTGTCGCACTTCTCCGAGAGGCCGACCCGTCCGAGGAGATCGCGGGCATGGGCCTCGGCCTCGGCGCGCGGCTTCTTGGCGACGGTGATCGGTCCCTCGACGACGTTCTGGAGCGCCGTCATGTGCGGGAACAGGTTGAAGTGCTGGAACACCATGCCGACGTGCCGACGCAACGTGCCGATGCCGATCGTGTCGGCGCGGTCGCGGAACTCCTTGCCGATCGGCTTCTCGCGGAAGCGGATGAGCCCGTCGGTCGGCGTCTCCAGCATGTTGAGGCAGCGGATGAAGGTGGATTTGCCCGAGCCCGAGGGGCCGATCAGGGCCACCACCTCGCCGCGGGCGAGCGTCAGGTCGATGCCCTTCAGCACCTCGAGCGGGCCGAAGCTCTTGCGGATGCCGACGGCCTCGAGGATCGGCGCTTCCCGTGTGGTGTCGTTCATCGCGCGGATCCCTCTCAGTCGCTCGCTCTGAGGCGCTTCTCGACGTAGTCGGCGGCCTGGGTCAGGGGCAGAAGCATGGCGATGTAGAACAGCGCCATCACGGTGTAGGACTCGAGCGGCCGATAGGTCTGGCCGTTGACCACCGAGGCCATGTAGGCGAGGTCGGCGACCGAGATCACCGAGATCAGCGAGGTGTTCTTGAACTGGATCACCGACTGGTTGATGAACGACGGCAGCATCCGCTTGATCGCCTGCGGCAGCACGATGCGCCGCATCGACTGGCCACGGCTCATGCCGAGCGCCAGCGCCGCCTCCCGCTGCCCTCTGTCGATGGAGACGATGCCGGAGCGGAAGATCTCGGCATAGAAGGCCCCGACGTAGCAGGAGAGCGTCAGCAGCGCCGCCGCCCGGTTGTCGATCGAGGTGCCGAGCAACAGCGGCAGGGCGTAGTAGACCCAGAGCAACTGGACGAGCAGCGGGGTGCAGCGAAAGAGCTCCTGGAAGAGCCGCGCCGTACCGCGGAACGCCATCCACGACGACAGGCGCGCGGCGCAGACCAGTGCCCCCAGCGCGACGCCGATGACGATCGAGCCGAGCGTGTAGAGCACGGTGTAGACCACGCCCCAGACGAACAGGTCGAGATACTGCCCGACGACGTGGAAGTCCCATTGATAGGTCATGCGAGATCTCCCGCGGTCGGGTCGCGCCGAGATCGCGATCGGGCGAGGGTCGCGTCCGGGCCGGCCTCGATCATTGTCGGAGCGCTCGGCGGGCGTCGCAATCCAAAGCCGTGCGTAGGGCCTGTGGCCTTTCTTGTAGGCGCGCGCGGTGGGGTCATGCCGCCAGCCCTCGCGTTCCGGGTAGATCGACGGCGCGCGCCACGGCCGCGACGATGGTCGCGTGGGAGGTGGGCGTCACCGGCGCGAGCGGCAGGCGCAACTCCGGCGTCATCAGACCACGGTGAGCGAGGGCGTCCTTCACCGGCGCGGGGTTCGACTCGACGAACATCGCGGCGGTGACCTCGGCGAGCGCCTCGTGGAGACGCAGCGCTTCGGCGCGATCACCACGGCGCCAGGCCTCGACCAGCGCGACCACGGCCTCCGGCAGCAGGTTCGAGACGACACTGGTGACGCCGACCGCCCCGAGCGCGAGAAAGGGCAGGGTGAGGGCGTCATCGCCGGAGTGGATCACCAGATCCGCGCCGCAGGCGGCGCGGAGCCGCGTCACCCGTTCGACCGAGCCGCCGGCCTCCTTGATCACACGGACGTTGGCGTGCGCCTCCATCAGCCGGGCGCAGGTCTCCGGCGCGATCTCGACGCCGGTGCGGCCGGGCACCGAATAGAGCATCACCGGCAGTCCGGTCGCGCCCGCCACCGCGCCGTAATGGGCGAGGAGACCGGCCTGCGACGGCTTGTTGTAATAGGGCGTGACGACCAGGACGGCGTCCGCCCCCGCCTCCTCGGCGGCGCGCACCTTCTCGACCGTGCGCGCCGTGTCGTTGCCGCCGGCGCCGGCGACGACCATGGCGCGGCCGCGCGCCGCCTCCACGCAGCGCTCGATCAGGGCGCGGCTCTCGGTGTCGGCGAGCGTCGCCGCCTCGCCGGTGGTGCCGACCGGCACCAGACCGGCGATCCCGGCGGCGAGCTGGCGTTCGACCAGCGCATCGAAGGCGGCGAGATCGAGTGCCCCGTCGCGGAACGGTGTGACGAGGGCGGTGAAGACGCCCGCCCAGCGAGAGAGTTCGGCGGAAGCGGTCATGCGGCGTCCTTTCGGGGGCGAGAAGCGGTGCGGAAGAAGCAGCGGCGCATCAGTCGATGACCACCTTGGTTTCGGACATCTCGCGCATGGTGACGCGCACCCCCTCGCGGCCGAGGCCGGAGCTCTTCACGCCGCCGAAGGGGACGTGCTCGGCGCGGAAGTCGGGGCCTTCGTTGACCATGACGCCGCCGACGACGAGATCGCGGGTGAAGCGTTTGACGACGGCGTGGTCGTTGGTGAAGACGCCGGCCTGGAGACCCCAGCTTCCGGCGTTGACTTCGGCGATCGCCTCGGCCGGATCGCGGAAGGTGCGGATGGCGATCACCGGCCCGAAGGTCTCGTCGGCGATCACCGGGGCATCGGTGGCGACGTCGGCGAGCACCGTCGGTGCGAAGAGCGTGCCGTCGCGGCCGCCCCCGGCGAGGAGGCGCGCACCGGCGGCGACCGTGGCGCGGATCCGGCGCTCCACCTCCTCGGCGGCGGCGAGATCGATCACCGGCCCCATGTCGACGTCGTCGCGCTCGGGATCGCCGACGCGGTGGGCGGCCACCGCCGGCAGCAGGCGTTCGACGAAGGCGTCGGCGATGTCGGCGTGGAGATAGAGCTTCTTCACCGCCGAACAGCTCTGGCCGGCGATCTCGAAGCGATGGGCGACGGCGGTCGCCACGGCGCGGTCCATGTCGCCGTCGGGCATGACGAAGAGCGGGTCGTTGCCGCCGAGTTCCATCAGGCAGCGCACCAGACCCGAGGCGGTCTTCAGCGCCAGACCGCCGGTCGGGCCGCCGGTGAAGCTCAGGAGGTCGATCGGAGCGCGAGCCAGCGCGATCGCGGTCTCGGCCCCGCCATGGACCATCTGGAAGAGATGCTTCGGCCAACCGGCCTCCTCGGCCAGTTCGACGAGGCGCTGCGCGGCGAGCGGTGCCTTGGGCGAGGGCTTCGCCACCACCGCGTTGCCGGCGGCGATCGCCGGGCCGAGTTTGTGGCAGAGCAGGTTGACCGGGTAGTTGAACGGCGTCACCGCGCCGACGACGCCGACCGGTTCGTGGGTGATGCGGGCCAGCCGGTCCGCGCAGCCTTCGACGATGGCGCAGTGCAGGACCTCGCCGTCGAGGAAGGTGGCGGCGTCGCCGGACAGCCGCAGGGTGTTGCCGGCGCGGCGGATCTCGTTCAGCGCCTCGAAGAGAGTCTTGCCCATCTCGGCGGCGATCAGCCGGGCCATCGGCTCGGCCTCGGCCGCGAGGCGGTCGGCGAGGGTCACGAGAAGCGCCCGGCGCTCGGCCGGGGTGGAGCGGCGAAAGGCGTTCGCGGCGCTCTTGGCGCGGACGACGGCGGCGATGACGGCGGAGGCGTCGGCGATCGGAACTTCGCCGACCGGACGGCCGGAGAAGGGCGAGGCGACCAGGAGAGCTTCGCCCTCGATCGGCAGGCGATGCGGCAGGACCATGCGAACCTCGTCATCGTTCGGGGGAAGGGGAGGTATCGGAACGATCGGCGGAGGCGATCACCGCATCGATCGAGACGGGGCGAGCCGGCCAACGCCGGCCGATGAGATCGCCGGCAGTCGGCGCCGTCGCCTCGGGCCGCAGCGTCGCCGCGGCCTCGGCCACCCAGTGCGCGCAGAAGCGGCCCTGGCAGACGCCCATGGCGAAGCGTCCGGAGAGCTTGATCTCCCGTCCGCCGGGTGCGTCGGACCCGTCGAGGAGTTCGGCGAGATCGCCGACGCTGCGGCCCTCGCAGCGGCAGAGCACCGTCTCGCGCGGCAGAGCGGCGATCGGCGTCGGCGGGATCGCCGGGGCGAAGAGACGGGTGAGGACCGCCTGGACCCGCCGCTCGGCGGCGAGGCGAGCGAGGGCCTTCGAGGCGGTGGTGGACGTCCCGGCGAGGATCGCCGCGACCTCGGCGCCGACCCGCGCCCCGTCGATCTCGGCGGCGGCGACGCCGAGTACCTCGCGGCAATCGCCGGCATGGGCGACGAAGGGGCGATCGGCGGCGGAGACCGAGGGCTCCGGGAAGCCGCGATCGTTGGGACGGATACCGTCGTGGAGGGCGACGTGATCGGCGAAGAGGGTGCGGCGGCGCTCCCTTCGGTCGCGGAGTTCGACCCGGAGTGCGTCACCTTCCGCCGCGATGGTCTCGAGCGCCGTCGCCCGCAGCCAGGGGACGCCGGCCGCGACGATCCGGCCGAGGTGTCCGAGCGCCTCGACGAGTCGCGCCGGATGGGGCAGCAGCCCGAAGCCGGCGAGCGGACGGCGGAGCGGGTCGCCGGTCTCGACCACCGCGATCGGCGGACGCCCCGCGGCGATCATCTGACCGGCGAGGGCGACGAGCAGGGGGCCGGAACCGGCGAGGAGGATCCGCCCCTCGGGGATGCGTCCCGTTTCCTTCATCATCACCTGGAGGCCGCCGGCGGTGGTGACGCCGGGCAGTTCCCAGCCGGGGCGCGGACGAACCCGTTCGAGTGCGCCGGTGGCGACGACGACGGCGGCGGGGCGAGCGGCCTCGACCCGGCCGGCGGTGCGGTCGTCGAGCAGTGCACAGCCGGCCCCGTCGATGCCGAGGAACCCGGTGCGCAGCCGGACGCGGATGGCGGGATGATCGATGCCGGCGACGAGGCGCGCCCATCGCGTCTCGCTCTCCGCCCCGATCGGCCGGGGCGTGACGCCGGGGATGGGTCGTCGGTGATAGGCGCCGCCGAGCGCCGGGCGCAGCTCGACGAGGTCGACCGCATGACCGACCGCGGCGAGATGGGCGGCGGCGGCGAGCCCGGCGGGGCCGCCGCCGACGACGAGGACGGGAGCGGGGCTCATGGTGCGGCCTCCGTCGGTTCACCGGCGCTCTCGACCGGTACGCCCTCCACGGCCGGGGTGAGGCAGGCTTCGACCACCCGTCCGTCGACGCGAACCAGGCAGTTCTGGCAGGCGCCGATGCCGCAGAAATAGCGCGCCACGCGCCCGGCGGGATCGCGGCCCAGAGTTCGAACCCCGGCGTTCGCCAGCGCCGCGGCGATGGTCTCGCCGTCACGGAAGGCGATCGGCACGCCGTTCCACGGGAAGGTCTTCGCGCTCATGCGGCGGCCATCCTTCCGGTGAAGCGGGCGGGGTCGAAAGGCGCGAGGTCGATCTCACTCGGCCGACCGAGGATGGCATCGGCGGTGGCGCGGCCCATCAGCGGGCCGAGGCAGATGCCGTCGCCCTCGAAGCCGGTGGCGACGCGGACGTCGCCGCTGCCGACCGGACCGACGAGGGGGAGGCCGTCGACGACGGCGGTGCGCAGGCCGGCGAAGCTGCGCAGCAGCCGCACATCGGCGAGGCCGGGCACCAGCGCGACCGCATCGGCGAGGACGTGGGCGATCGCCTCGAGGTCGGCGACCGGACGCTCGGCGTCGTTCTCGCGGGTGCCGCCGACCAGGAACTGACCGGTGCGCAGCGGATCGATCACCAGTCCGTAGCCGCGCGGCGAAACCGGCGGACCGCCGGTGGCGCTCGCCTTGGAGAGGAGGTAGCGCGCCGACATGATCGCGCCCGGCAGGCCGCGGGCGAGGGCCGGCGCGCGCTCGGTGACGAGGAGCTGGCCGCGTCGGGGGCGCAGGACGTCGCCGAGCCCGAGGAGGGCCGCCGATCCACCTCCGGCGGCGATGACGACGACATCGGCGTCGACGGGGCCGCGATCGGTGTCGAGCCCGAGGAGGCGGCCGGTCGACGGAGCGCGACGCAGGCCGGTGACGCGGCGATCGCGATCGATGCGCAGGCCGCCGGTGTGCACCAACCGGCGGACGATGTCGTAGCCGATGGCGTGACCCTCGCCGCGCACCTCGATCGCCGCGCGGGCCCGATCCGAGAGAGCCGGAGCGACGATGGGCAGCCGAGCGGCCGAGATCGGATCGACCGTGACGCCGACCGAGGCGAGAGCGGCGGCGTGCCCCTCGAGGACGGTGGCCTCCGCTCGGTCGGCGGCGACGAGGAAGGTCGAGCGGGTGAGATAGAGCCCGTCGAGGACGCCGCTCTCGGCGAGTTCGCGATAGAGGCGAATGCCGGCGAGGGCGGCCTGCATCATCGGGCCGGGTCGCTTGGAGGCGACCGAGACCGCGCCGTCGGCGGCCCCGGTGGCGGCCGCGACCGGCGCATGGGCCTCGACGATACGCACGTCGACGCCGGCGCGGGCGAGGAACCACGCGGTCGAGACGCCGACGATGCCGGCGCCGACGACGGCCACGCGAAGATCGGAGGGGAACGCCACGTCGGACACCTTCCGCTGATCCGAAGACGGCGTCAGTGTCGGGTCGGCGCGTCGCCGGTGTCGATACAAGAACGGCGAGCCCTCTCCTCGCATTTTTTGTATCGTCGGAACGTCCGTCCCATCCTACCGAGACGGCTCGACACCGAGTGGCCCCATGCCCAAGCTGAATCTGACGCTCATCCAGACCTTCTATCAGGTGGCCAAACGCGGCTCGTTCTCGGCCGCGGCGCGCGAGCTGAACCTCTCCTATCAGTCGGCGGCCAACCACGTGCGGCGGCTGGAGCAGATCCTCAAGGATCGGCTGATCGATTCCGAACAGGGCGCCAAGCAGGTGACGCTGACGCCGCGCGGACGGGCGCTCTACCGCCTCCTCGATCCCGAACTCGAGGTGATGCTGGAGCGGCTGTCGCTGCTGCTCGAGAACCAGCGCTCGACCCTGCGCATCGGCATGCCGCAGGCGATCTTCTATTTCCTCTTCCCCGGCATCATGGCCGAGCTGCGGGCGCTCCACCCCGATCTCGAACTGGCGGTGTTCGAACGCGACACGGTGCTCGCCGAGCTCGTCGCCTCCGGCAGCCTCGACGTATGCCTCTCCGAACGCTACTTCGGCGATCCGGTGATGCCGCAGCAATTGCTCGGCACCTATCGGCTGAGCCTCGTGCATCCCCGGTCCTGGGGGCCGTCGCCGGCACCGGACGACATCCCGTCCTGGGCGATCGGCCGGCCGCTCGTCACCTTCGAGCCGGGCCAGACCCTGCGCAACCACGCCATGAACTTCCTCGGTCAGACCGGTGAGACCATCTCTCCGTCGATCTCCGCCTCCGGCAGCTCGAACATCCGGCGCTGCGTCGAGGAGGGGCTGGGCTTCGCCATCATTCCGTCCTGGTGCGTCGGCGCGCACGACGAGCGTATCGCCGCGGTTCCACTCGAGAACCTGCCGGAGATCCGCGTCTATTTCGGCTGTGCCGGCTATCTCACCGCAAACCCCTACGTCCGCGACCTCTCCGAGATCTGCCGGCGACGTCTGGTGGGTAGCGTGCTGCGACCGCCATCGGGGGACGTGAACGACCCCGGCTGACCGCGTGTTCCTACAAGAAATGGGATAGGACACCCCGGCTTTCTAGCATTGTTCCCGGCTCGGACGCACTCGACACTTCTCGTCAGGATCACGTCGAGATCGACACGGATCCGTAGAGAGGGAGAGCGGGACATGAGTTGGTGGAAGAAGATCCTCGGGGCCGTCGCCGTGGTCGCTTCGCTGGGCGCGACCGCCGCCCATGCCGACGGCACCGTCGACCAGATCCGCGCCCGTGGCGTGCTGAAGATTCCCGGCATCCTCAACGAGGACCCCTATTTCAACAAGGATCCGCGCACCGGCGAGTGGCGCGGCTTCGCCATCGAGATGGCGCGCGACGTCGCCAAGACCCTCGGCGTCAAGCTCGAGGTGGTCGAGAGTTCCTGGGCCAACTCGATCCTCGACGTGCAGAGCGGCAAGGTCGACGTCGCCTTCGGCATCACCGCCACGCCGCAGCGGGCGCTGTCGGTGTCCTTCTCCAACCCGACCTACTTCAACAGCTTCGTCATCGTCTCGCCGAAGCCGGAGCTCGAGGGGATGAGCTGGGCCCAGCTCAACGACTCGAAGTACACCTTCTCGGTCGACATGGGCTCGTCGCAGGACCTGATCACCCAGCAGTATCTGCCCAAGGCCAACATCCTGCGCTTCAAGACTCGTGACGAGGCGATCGTCGCGGTCGCCGGCGGCAAAGCGGACGGTCTCGTCAACACCATGCTGAACGGCCTCGTCATGACCAAGAAGGTCGCGACCCTCGGGACGGTCAAGGTGCCGACCCCGGTTCTGTCGACGCCGTCGGTGGTGGCGATCAACCAGAATGCCGATGCCAACTTCAAGGCCTTCGTCTCGGCCTGGGCCGACTACAATCGCCGCATCGGCAACAACCAGACCTGGATCGTCAACAGCCTCGGCACCTTCGGCATCAAGCTCGACGACATGCCCAAGGGCTTCGGCTTCGGCGGCTGACGAAGGCGCGCCGAGCGGACCCGTCGTGCCGAGCCGCGACGTTCCGCCCGGCGTACGACCGGAAGACCCTTCGCCGGTCCGCGGCGAGCGCTCGCGGTCGACCCGGACCGCCCCGGACACGATCTCCGGCGACACCGTCCGCCCGGACCGGGCCGACGCTCGCCCGACCCGTCATGGGAAACCGGCGGTCTTCGACCTCGACCGTCCGGCGGGTGCAAAACGGCGGCGGAGCCTCGACTTCGTCTCGGATCGGCCGACCGATGGCCGCCGCTTCCGCATTCCGACGATCGTCGAGACCGCACCGGCGAGAACATCGCCCCGATCGCCGACACGTCGCTCTCGGAAGGGATCCGAACCCCGACCCATCGTTATGAACGCGTCGGTGGTGCCGACCGCGTGCCGAAAGAACGGCGCGCGAAGCCGAATTCAAAATCGGCCATCTTTCTAAGATATTGATTTCATTGAAGAAAACTTGTGCGCGGAAGGGCATCGAATTGTGCACATAACGATATGTTTTTATTTGAAAATTTTTGTTTCTGTTTTTGCAATGCCCCCAAACGTCGCCGGCTGACCTATGTAGCGATCGCTTCCGGTGGTGGCGAGTGCTTTTCGCGACAATGGTGCCACATCCTTTACGTGCGCCGAGAGCCTGCTGATTGCTTGCCTCGCAGGCCCTCCTAATGAGACCTATTGCGGCTTGCCCATCATATTGAACTGATCCGCCAAATGCGCCTCAGTTCAATTCCCCGATGGCGCTGCGGTTGGGCCGCACCGCGTTCCCTGCTAGAACGGCGGATCGGGAGAGACGCTGTGCCATCACACGGCCCTGAATCCGGGTTAACGGTCAGGCGTTGAGGATTCGAGCGAGATAGCC